>NZ_JBMIRS010000142.1:0-9984 GCF_049198005.1 Paracidovorax sp. MALMAid1276
GACAGGCTCAGCCCGAACGGGCGGGGGTGCCGGTGGGCCGCGGCGCGGTCGGGTAGCTGAAAATCAAGGTCAAAACAGCCTTTAGCGCTTGATGGGTAAGCGCTGACAGCTATCAAAATTGCAGCGATTCAATGCGCAGAATCCTGGCGATGGCTGGTTGCGGTGGCTAAATGCGGTGGCACCTGATGGCATGCGCTGCGGCACACCGCATCACGACATCACCACATCACCACATCACTGCGCCACAAACGTGTACTGCACGTCCTCGCTCTCCACCATCTCCAGCACCTCGTCCAGCGCGGTCTCGTCGTCGGTGCTGGTCCAGATGTCTTCGGGGTCGCTGGCGAAGAGGGGCTCCATGGTGATGTCCAGGTACTGCCCGTCTGCCATGCGGATCACGGGCGTGCCTTCGGACGTGGTGACCAGCTCCCAGTGGTCGGGCACGGTCATGTCGAGTTGCAGGGTGACTTGGAGTTTTTTCATGTGCGGCTGCCTTGAGAAGGGGCGAAGGGGCGGTACCGGGGCCCGCGGGTCAAAGCGCGCAGCGTAACCCGGTTTGGGCGGGGAGGGTCGGGGCGGTGCACGCGGGCCGCCCCAGCCCGCCGAGTCTGCCCGGGTTATTCGGCGGGAATCTCGGGCTCCACCAGCAGCGCCAGCAGCTGCAGCGATTCCTGCCAGCCCAGATAGCACGCCTCGGCCGGAATCACCGCCGGAATGCCCGCCTGCACGATGGACACCTCGGTGCCCACCACCACCTTCCTCAACATGATGGTCGTGCGCATCTCGCCGGGCAGGTGGGGGTCGTCAAAGCGGTCGGTGTGCACGATGCGCTCGCCCGGCACCAGCTCCACATATTCACCGCCAAAGGCGTGCGTCTGCCCGTTGCTGAAGTTGGTGAACTGCATGCGGTAGCTGCCGCCCACGCGGACGTCCAGGCTCAGCACCCGGCCGCTAAAGCCATGGGGCGGCAGCCACTTGCACATCGCGTCGGCGTCCAGAAACGCGCGGTAGATGCGCTCGGCCGGCGCGCGCAGCACGCGGTGCAGGGTGACGGTGCCGGTGGCCTGTGCGGCGGGTGTGGACGGGGCAGGTGGGTTGGTCGTCATGTTCGGGTCTCCTGGGTGGGGATGGAGGGGAGTGTGAACCTTGAACAGGTTCGGACGGGCAAGCGTGTGATTTCGCTTACACCTTGACGACGAACGGCACGGCGCGTTTTCGACATGCTGCCGCTGCAATGGGCCGAATTTTTTGTGAGGGCGACGCTGAATAAGTCCCCGCGATGGCGCGCGCACCGGTTTGGGATGGACTGCAAGGCGCAAAGCGCAGCAATAGCCGTAGCTATTGCGAGCATTTGCAACGCGGCAGGCCGCCCAAAGCGGGGATGCGCGGCGCGCGAGGGACTTGTTCAGCGTCACCTTCAGCCGCCTGCCCGGCGCAGCGCGCTCAGGCGGTCGGCGATCAGGTCGATGTCGAGGCCGTCATCGGCGTGGGCCAGGTACGCCTCCAGATCGGCCACGGCCTCGGCCGTGTTGCCGCGCTCGGCGTGGGCCAGGCCCCGGTCACGCCGCTCGCCCCAGGCGCCGGGCAGCAGCACGATGAGGCGGTCGAGCACGGCGATCAGGCGCTGCCAGTCCTGCTGCGTGCGGTGCACCTCTTTCAGGTTGCGCAGCATGCGCGCAATGATGTCGCGCGGCGTGGCGGCCTGCAGGTACAGGCCCAGCGGCACGTCGTAGTCGTCCACCAGGCCGCTCTGGCGCTTGTAGGGCTCCAGCCGCTCGGCCAGCTCTTCGCGGCTGAGCGACTGGCCCGAGATCGGGTCGAGCACCACCTGCCCCTTGGGCAGCAGCACCTTGACCATGAAATGGCCCGGGAACGCAATGCCCCGCGCATGCAGGCCCAGGCCCTGGGCCAGCTCCATCCACAGCACGGCCAGGCTGATGGGGATGCCCCGGCGGGTGCGCAGCACGGCATTGAGGTAGCTGTTCTCGGGGTCGTAGTAGTTGTTGACGTTGCCCGCAAAACCGAGGTCGGCAAAAAAGAACTGGTTGAGCGTGCGCAGCCGCTGCAGTGCAGGGGCATCCGCAGGCAGGCGGCGCTGGATGCGCGCCAGCAGCTGGTCCACGTCGCCCAGCAGTTGCTGGGTGTCCAGCTCGGGGTATTCGTCCTGCGCCAGGCTGGCGGCGGCCTCCAGGAGGGGGAAGTGGTCATCGCTCTGGACCAGCGATGCGAAGTACTCCAGCGAGGTGGGTACGGAATAGCTCAGGGACATGGCGAGGTTGTAAATCTGGGCCCGGGTGGCGTCAAGCCGCAGATGCTCGGGGTTCCCGGCGTTTATTGCGGATTTGGGGCGGCGCCGCGGCGGCGCTTCAGCGCCGCAGCACCTGCCGCAGCTTGAGCCCCGCAGCCCACAGTGCCCCGAAATACACCACGGCTGCGGCCACCATCAGGCCCGCCAGCAGCCCCACGCGTTGCAGCGACCGGCCCCGCATGCCCACCCAGTCAAAGTGCTGGCTGCCCCACAGCAGCAGCACGGCCAGCAGCGCGCTGGCCGCCACCACCTGCAGCGCAAACCGGCCCCAGCCCGGCCGCGGCTGGTAGCTGCCGCGCCGCAGCAGCCCCACCAGCAGCCACAGCGCGTTGACGAGCGCACCGAGGCCGATGGACAGGGCAAGGCCGGCATGGGCGATGAACGGCACCAGGGCGGCATTGAGCAGCTGGGTGATCACCAGCACCACGATGGCGATCTTGACCGGGGTGCGCACGTCCTGGCTGGCGTAGTAGCCCGGTGCCAGCACCTTGATGGCCACCAGCCCCAGCAGCCCCGCGCCGTAGCCCGACAGCGCCACCGCGATCTGGCCCACATCGCTGTCGGCCAGCTTGCCGTGGTGGAACAGCGTGGCCACCAGCGGGGTGGAGAAGGTGAGCAGCGCCACGGCGCTGGGCACGGCCAAGAGCACGACGATGCGCAGGCCCCAGTCCAGCATGGCCGAATATTTGTCGGCATCGCCCGCCGCCCTGGCCGCCGTGAGCTGGGGCGTGAGCACCACGCCCAGCGCCACGCCCAGCAGCGCTGTCGGAAATTCCATGAGCCGGTCGGCGTAGAACAGCCAGGTCACGCTGCCGGGCGCGAGGTAGGACGCGATCTGCGTGTTGATCATCAGCGAGATCTGCGCCACCCCCACGCCCAGCAGGATCGGGCCCATCAGCGTGAGCACCCGGCGCACGCCCGGGTCGGCCCACGCGGCGCGGATGGCCGACGCCGTGGCGCCGATGCGCGGCAGCAGGCCCATGCGCGCGAGCACGGGCAGCTGCACCGCCAGCTGCAGCACGCCGCCCAGCATCACGCCACCGGCCATCGCAAAGATGGGCTCGATGCCGCGCGCCTGCAGTTGCGGAGCCCCCAGCCAGGCGGCGGCGATCATGCACAGGTTGAGCAGCACGGGTGAGGCCGCAGGCACGGCAAAGTGCCGCCAGGTGTTGAGAATGCCCGCCGACAGCGCCACCAGCGACATGAAGCCGATGTAGGGGAACATGAAACGCGTCATGAGCACGGTCGCGTCATACGCCTCGCCGCTGTGCCGCAGGCCGCTGGCCAGGGCCCACACCAGCACGGGCGCGCCCAGCACGCCCAGCACGCAGGTCAGCAGCAGCACCCAGAACAGCGCCGTGGCCACGGCCGAGATCAACTGCCGCGTCGCTTCGTCGCCCTGCTGCGTGCGGGTGGTGGCCAGCACCGGCACAAAGGCCTGGCTGAAGGCGCCCTCGGCGAACAGGCGGCGGAACAGATTGGGAATGCGGAAGGCGACGTTGAAGGCGTCCGTCAGGGCCGAAGCACCGAAGATGGAGGCCATCAGCAGGTCGCGCGCCAGGCCCGTCACGCGGGAGGCCAGGGTCAGCAGGGAAACGGCGGAAGCGGCTTTGAGCAATGACACGGCCGGGAGTGTATGCGCTGGGACAGGCCAGGGAAGCATGGTGATCCTTTCTCTTGCCGACAGACGCGGCGGGGAAAATCTGCGCAGGGGCTTTGAGGCGCGCATGAAGTCTGTGACGCGAGGGTGAAGCGGGGTGAAGCGGCAGGTGGTGGGCCCCAAAAGCCGGTGCGCTATAATCGCGGGCTTTGCTGGCAACATCCACAGACCCTTAGGAACACACCATGGCATCCACCAAGCCCAAGAAAAAGAACCCCCGCCTCGCTTCGGGCCGCAAGCGCGTCCGCCAGGACATCAAGATCAACGCCGCGAACACCTCGCTGCGCTCCAAGTACCGCACCGCTGTCAAGAACGTCGAAAAGGCTGTTCTGGCCGGCGACAAGACCAAGGCTTCTGAAGCCTTCGCCAAGATGCAATCGGTGGTTGACACCGTGGCCGACAAGGGCATCTTCCACAAGAACAAGGCTGCTCGCGACAAGAGCCGTCTGTCGGCCAAGGTGAAAGCCCTGGCTCTGGCAGCCGCCTGATTTTCCGCCTGACCACCAGGCCCACCACAGCCCGAACGGCACCCGCCGTTCGCCGTTTGTAACGGGTGCGCTGCCAGCAAAAGAAAACGAGAAACCGCCTTCGGGCGGTTTTTTCGTTTCTGGCCCGCTCTGCAGACATGTGCAGCCACGCGGCAGACCCCCTGCGGTTTACGGAAAATTATTGAATCAGCATAATTATGCGAATTTCATAAAAACCACTAAACCATGACCTTCCGCCGCACCGCCCTGGCCAAGCAGATGGCCGCGCAGCTGCTTCGGCCCTCGTTTCTGGACACCTCGCTGCGTTCGGGGCTGTTTCTGTCCGGCCAGCGGCGTGTGGGCAAGACCACGTTCCTCGCCACCGACCTGATCCCGGCGCTGGAGGCCCTGGGCGCCATCGTGGTGTACGTGGACCTGTGGAGCCAGCCCCAGGCCAACCCGGCGGACCTGGTGCATGAAGCCATCCGCAAGACCCTCCAGGACCTGCAGATGCCCGGCTCGGGCCTGCTCAAGCGGCTCAAGCAGGTGACCAGCGTGGATGCCGGCGTGGCCGGGTTCAAGTTCGGCTTCAAGCTGGCCGAACTGGGCCAGGACGACGGGGCCACCCTCGCCCGGGCATTCAGCGAGCTGATCGACCAGGCCCGCACGGACGTGGTGCTCATCATCGACGAGGTGCAGCACGCGCTGGGCAGCACCGATGGCGACCACCTGCTGCACGCGCTGAAGGCCGCGCGCGACGCCGTCAACACCCGGCCCGGCACGCCCGGCCACTTCCTGTTTGTGGGCACCGGCTCGCACCGCGCGCGGGTGCAGGAACTCACGCTCAAGGGCAACCAGGCGTTCAACGGGGCGGTGACCAACGAGTTCCCGGTGCTGGGCCGCGACTTCATCGACTACGTACTGGAGCAGGTGCGCCCCCAGCTCGGCACCATGCTCCCGTCGGCCGACGTGACCGAGGCGGCGTTTCGCAGCATGGGCAGCCGCCCCGAAGAGCTGATGAAGGCGCTGAACATATTGCGCAGCCTGCCGCCCGACGCGCGGCCCGACGAGCACCTGCCCACCATCGCCCAGTCGCTGGGCGCCGCCGCGGCGGACGTGGAACTGCAAAAGGTGGAGGCCATGGGCCCGCTGGCCGAAGCGGTGTTCTCGCGCATCTGCAGCATCGGCGGCGACGTGAAGGGCGTGTTCACCGGCGAGGCCCTGAAGGCCTACGCCGCCCAGATCGGGCGCGAGGTGACGGCGCAGGAGGTGCAGGGCATCGTCGGCGCCATGACCACGGCGAACCTGCTCATGCGTGTGCGCCACGGGCACTATGGCGTGACCGATCCGTTTGTGGAAAAAGCCTGGCAGGCGAAACAGCAGACGGAGCAGATGCTGCGCGCGGGCACCGCACCGAATGCCGCACTGCCCGGGGGCGATACAGCGCCCGCCCTGGCGCCGCCCTCATCGCCGTCAGCCGCGCGGAGGTAAGGCGGGTGCGTCGGGCAGCAGGCAGGCCTCGGCCACCTGCAGGTTGTTGTCGCGCGCAAAGTTCACCACGAAATCCCAGGCCATGGGCTCGTGGCCTTGCAGGTCGCGGTGCACCACCACGCATTTCACGCCATTGAGCGTGGTGGGAATGCACCAGGGCGAGTAGCTCAGATGGCTGCCCGGGCGCGCGCCGCCGGGGCGAAAGCTGCTCATCACCCCCGCCAGCCGCTCGGCCCAGTCGCTGGGGCGAAAGGTCTTCCCGTCGTGGGTGATGCCCTGGATGAAGATTTCTTTGGAGGTGGGGGAAACCATCGGGGATTGGAGTGGTAATGGGCGCGCCGGATACGGGATCACCGTATGCTGCACCGCAACGCGACATTCTAACTCTTATATAAGAGCTGAGCCTCTAAACCGTGGGCGGTGGCGGGTATCCCTGGTAGTGCCGGACATTGCAGTAATGCGCAATCGTCAACATGCTGCCGCTGGGCTCCCCCTAGAATCGTGCTTCGCTTTTTCGGGCTTTCGGCACTGGAACCGCTCCACGCCAGCCCCTCACCGCACCGTCTGGAGATCTTGCATGACCGCTTTCATTGAGGCTGCCTCGCCCCACGTGATGAACACCTATGGCCGCGTACCCATCGCGCTGGCACGTGGTCAGGGCAGCCGCGTGTGGGACGTGAACGGCAAGGAATACCTGGACGGACTGGGCGGCATCGCCGTGAACACGCTGGGCCACAACCACCCCAAGCTGGTCCCCGCGCTGCAGGACCAGATCACCAAGCTGATCCACACCTCCAACTACTACCACGTGCCGCTGCAGGAGCAGTTGGCCGCCAAGCTGGTGGCGCTGTCGGGCATGCAGAACGTGTTCTTCTGCAACTCGGGCCTGGAGGCCAACGAGGCCGCGCTCAAGATCGCCCGCAAATATGGCGTGGACAAGGGCATTGCCAAGCCCGAGATCGTGGTCTACGAAAAGGCCTTTCACGGCCGCTCGATTGCCACCATGTCCGCCACCGGCAACCCCAAGATCCACAGCGGCTTCGGCCCGCTGGTCGAAGGCTTCATCCGCGTGCCGATGAACGACATCGAGGCCATCAAAAAGGCCACCGAAGGCAACCCCAACGTCGTGGCCGTGTTCTTCGAGACCATCCAGGGCGAAGGCGGCATCAACGCCATGCGGGTGGAATACCTGCAGCAGCTGCGCAAGCTGTGCGACGAGCGCGGCTGGCTGATGATGATCGACGAAGTGCAGTGCGGCGTGGGCCGCACCGGCAAGTGGTTTGCCCACCAGTGGGCCGGCATCGTGCCTGACGTGATGCCCCTGGCCAAGGGCCTGGGCTCGGGCGTGCCGATTGGCGCCGTGGTGGCTGGCCCCAAGGCCGCCCATGTGCTGCAGCCGGGCAACCACGGCACCACCTTTGGCGGCAACCCGCTGGCCATGCGGGCCGGTGTGGAAACCCTGCGCATCATGGAAGAAGAGGGCCTGCTGCAGAACGCCGCCCGGGTGGGCGAGCACCTGCGCGCCGCGCTGCAACGCGAGCTGGGCAGCCTGCCGGGCGTGAAGGAGATTCGCGGCCAGGGCCTGATGCTGGGCATCGAGCTGGCCAAGCCCTGCGGCGCGCTGATCGGCCAGGCGGCCGAAGCCGGCCTGCTGCTGTCCGTCACGGCCGACAGCGTGATCCGTCTGGTGCCCCCGCTGATCCTCACCACCGCCGAGGCCGACGAGATCGTCGCCAAGCTGACCCCGCTGGTCAAAGCCATCCTGGCCGAATGAAGCAAAGCCCCCTGCCATGACGCTGAAACACTACCTGCAGTTCACTGACCTCACGGCCGACGAATACGCCTACCTGTTCGAGCGCGCCGCCATCATCAAGAAGAAATTCAAGGCCTACGAGAAGTACCACCCGCTGGTGGACCGCACGCTGGCCATGATCTTCGAGAAGGCCAGCACCCGCACCCGCGTGAGCTTCGAGGCCGGCATGTACCAGCTGGGCGGCAGCGTGGTGCACCTGACCACCGGCGACAGCCAGCTGGGCCGGGCCGAGCCCATCGAAGACAGCGCCAAGGTCATCAGCCGCATGACCGACCTGGTGATGATCCGCACCTACGAGCAGACCAAGATCGAAAGCTTTGCCGCCAACTCGCGCGTGCCGGTCATCAACGGGCTGACCAACGAATACCACCCCTGCCAGATCCTGGCGGACATCTTCACCTACATCGAGCACCGGGGCAGCATCACCGGCAAGACGGTGGCGTGGGTAGGCGACGGCAACAACATGGCCAACACCTGGCTGCAGGCCGCGTCGCTCTTGGGCTTCACCGTCCATGTCAGCACCCCCAGGGGCTATGAAATTGATGAAAAAATCGCCCTCTCCGCTGATGGTAGTAAGGCGGACTGCTATCAATTTTTCAGAGACCCGATGGAGGCGTGCCGAGGCGCCGACCTGGTCACCACCGACGTGTGGACCAGCATGGGCTACGAGGCCGAGAACGAAGAGCGCAAGAAGGCCTTTGCCGACTGGTGCGTCGACACCGAAATGATGGCCGCCGCCCAGCCCGACGCCCTGTTCATGCACTGCCTGCCCGCACACCGGGGTGAAGAGGTGGAGGCAGATGTGATCGACGGTCCGCAGTCCGTGGTGTGGGATGAGGCGGAGAACAGGATGCACGTGCAGAAGGCACTCATGGAGTACCTTCTGCTCGGCCGCGTAGCATGAAATGCAGCGCGGTGGCGCGCCAGCGCCAGCAGCCTGTTTCGGCGCAGGCTCATGTCCGCGCAGCGGACGTGAAGCGGCCGCAGGCCGCGGGCCGGAGCCAAAACACCCCGCACGTGCAGAAGGCACTCATGGAGTACCTTCTGCTCGGCCGGATCGCCTGATACCAATAGGCGTTCGGACATACGGATCCGTTCACGCTGAGCGTGCCTGTCCTGAGCCCGTCGAAGGGTCGAAGCGCCGCGCAAGGCTTCGACAAGCTCAGCCCGAACGGTTCCGGTAAATCGACCGCAAATCCTTCCGACACATCCCCATGCCTTGGCGCCGCCAGCCCGCGCACAGCGCCGAACTGCTAGCCCACTGGAACGCACTGGGCCAGGCGCTGGACCGTGACACGCCCACCTGGCGTGCGGAAGGCCGGCGCCTGCTGCGCAGCTGGTCCCGCTGGCCCCGGGCCTACCACGACACCACCCACCTCTGGGCCTGCTTGCGGCATCTGCAGGCCGCGCAAGACCAGCAACCCGGCGCCATCAGCAACCCCCACGCCGTGGCCCTGGCCCTGTGGTACCACGACGCCATCTACTGGCCGTGGAGCCCGCACAACGAAGAGCGCAGCGCCCACTGGGCCAGCCGCTTCATCCTGAGCCAGGGCCTGCCCGGCGCGCTGGTGCAGATCGTGCACCAGCACATCCTCGACACCCGCCACACCCCCGGCCCGCTCACCGGCGATGCGCAGTGGGTGGTCGATATCGACCTGGCCATCCTCGGCCAGAGCGACGTGGCGTACCGCCAATTCGAGCGCAATGTGCGGCGCGAATACTTCTTTGTGCGCTGGCCGCGCTATGTGGCAGGGCGCAGCGCGGTGCTGCAGGGCTTTCTCGACCGGCCGCGCATCTACGGCACGGATCTGTTCTACCAACGCTATGAGGCGCAAGCGCGTGCCAACCTGCGCCATGCGCTGGCCTCGTTGTGCAGCGGAAAGCTCTACGCCTGAGGGGAGGACTTTCACCGCGCCTTCAATCGCAAGCCTGGAAGCGATGAATGAAGCGCAGCAAAAGCTGCTTGCTGAAGCACGGCAGGAGCATGGAGCGCTCACACTGCTTGCTGATGCCGCCTGGCTCCAGCAGCACAGGCGCCATGCAACCCCATTTTCGCGAGGAGTCTGCGCGGTAGAGGGCATCGAAGCGAAACGCGCGAAAACCGAGGATCGCGGGGTGCGACCGACAAGCCCAGGGTAGCGCCCTGGGCGCAGGCGGTCGTACCGCGCGAGACCGGTTTATCGTGCGTTGCAGCCGATGCTCCTTCTGTCGGCAGACTCCTAGGGATGTCCTGCATAACTCCCTG
>NZ_JBMIRS010000163.1:0-27869 GCF_049198005.1 Paracidovorax sp. MALMAid1276
CGCACCGCGCCTGGCATCCCTTCCCGGCAAGGGACTTGTGCGACTCCAAAAAGGCTTTGAACAGGCTCTTATGCCGCATCCGCATAAACCGGCATGCCAGCCTCCCCCGCCGTCGGGTACCCTTGTTTTGCATTCGCCCAGGACGAATGCGCTTCCCTTCAGGATTTCCGTATGACCCAGACCCTTTCCGCCGCCGAAGAGGCGCTGCGCGACGCCGCGCGTGAATACCACCGCAACCCCAGCCGGGGCAAGATCGCCGTCACCCCCACCAAGCCCTTGTCCAACCAGCGCGACCTGTCGCTGGCCTATTCGCCGGGCGTGGCCTATCCCTGCCTCGACATCCAGGCCGACCCGTCCAAGGCGTTTGACTACACCTCGCGCGGCAACCTGGTGGGCGTGATCACCAACGGCACGGCCGTGCTGGGCCTGGGCGACATCGGCCCGCTGGCGGGCAAGCCGGTGATGGAGGGCAAGGGCTGCCTGTTCAAGAAGTTTGCGGGCGTCGACGTGTTCGACATCGAACTGGCCGAGCGCGACCCGGACAAGCTGGTCGAGATCATCGCCGCCATGGAGCCCACGCTGGGCGGCATCAACCTCGAAGACATCAAGGCGCCCGAGTGCTTCTACATCGAGCAGCAGCTCAGCGCGCGCATGAACATCCCGGTGTTCCACGACGACCAGCACGGCACGGCCATCATCAGCAGCGCCGCGCTGCTCAACGGGCTGGAGCTGGTGGGCAAGCAGATCGGCGACGTGAAGATCGCCGTATCGGGCGCGGGCGCCGCCGCCATTGCCTGCGTGGACGTGATGGTGGGCCTGGGCGTGAAGCGCGAGCACATCTACATGGTGGACTCCAAGGGCGTGATCTATGACGGCCGGCCCGGCGGGCTCGATGCGTCCAAGCAGCGCTATGCGCAAAAGACCGAGGCGCGCACGCTGGCCGATGTGGTGAGCGGCGCCGACGTGTTTCTGGGCTGCTCGGCCCCCGGCGTGCTCACGGCCGAAATGGTCAAAACGATGGCGGACAAGCCCATCATCCTGGCGCTGGCCAATCCCGAGCCCGAGATCCGCCCCGAGCTGGCCAAGGCCATCCGGCCGGACTGCATCATCGCCACGGGCCGCTCGGACTACCCCAACCAGGTCAACAACGTGCTGTGCTTCCCGTACATCTTCCGGGGCGCGCTGGACTGCGGCGCGACCAAGATCACCGAAGCGATGAAGCTGGCCTGCGTGCGCCAGATCGCGGACCTGGCCAAGGCCGACATCAGCGAAGAAGTGGCCAGCGCCTATGCGGGCAAGGAACTCACCTTCGGGCCCGACTACCTGATCCCCACGCCGTTCGACTCGCGCCTCATCCTCAAGATCGCGCCCGCCGTGGCCAAGGCCGCTGCGGAGTCGGGCGTGGCCACGCGCCCCATCACCGACATGGAGGCCTACAAGGAAACGCTGTCGCGCTTCGTCTACCAGACCGGCATGCTGATGCGCCCCGTGATCAACGCGGCCAAGTCGCTGCCGGATGCGCAAAAGCGCGTGGCTTATGCCGACGGTGAAGATGAGCGCGCCCTGCGCGCTGCGCAGATGGCGATTGACGACAAGATCGCGAAGCCCATCCTCATCGGCCGCCCCGCCGTGATCGCCGCGCGCATTGCCAAGGCCGGCCTGCGCATGCGGCTGGGCCAGGACGTGGAGGTGTGCAACCCCGAGGACGACCCGCGCTTCCGCCAGTATTGGGAGCACTACCACAGCCTGATGAAGCGCAACGGCGCCACGCCCGAAGTGGCCAAGGCGGCCGTGCGCCGCTCCAACACCATCATCGCCTCGCTGATGGTCAAGCTGGGCGATGCCGATGCCATGATCTGCGGCCTGGTGGGCACGTATGAAACGCACCTGGAGCGCATTCACAACGTGCTGGGCCACGCACCTGGTGCCACCCACTACGCCGCCCTGAACGCGCTGATGACGGACCGCAACGGCACGCTGTTCATTGCCGACACCTACGTGAACGAAGACCCCACGGCGCAGCAACTGGCCGACATCGCGTGGATGTCGGTGCAGGAGGTGCAACGCTTTGGCATTCCGCCCAAGGTCGCCTTCCTGTCGCATTCCAGCTATGGCTCGTCCAAGCGCGCCTCCGCCCGCAAGATGCGCGAGGCGCGCGACCTGTTCGTGGCCGCCCACCCCGAGATCGAATGCGACGGCGAGCTGCACGGCGACGCGGCGCTGGAGCCCAACATCCGCAAGACCTACATGGCCGAGGCCGACACCTCGCTGAGCGGGTCGGCCAACCTGTTGATCTGCCCCAACCTGGATGCGGCCAACATTCTCTACAACGTGCTCAAGACCACGACCAGCGGCGGCGTGACGGTGGGGCCTGTGCTGATGGGCAGCGCCGCCACGGCCTACATCCTGACGCCGGCCTCCACCGTGCGCCGGGTGCTCAACATGACCGCACTCGCGGTTGCCAGTGCCGCGGCCCGCGCGTCCTGACACGCAATTGCCTAAAGAAAGAAAGGCCCCGAGGGGCCTTTCTTTCTTTTTGGGGTGAGACGGCTTCAACGCACAGAGACATCCACATAGTCCGCCACCGGCGGCAGGTGCTCGGCCAGCCAGTGCGAGTCGAGCTGCAGGGCCTTCTTGATCTCGGCGGGCAGGCTGGCGATGGTGTCTGCGGGCGACATGGGCTCTTCGAGCCCGATCTCGGCCAGCAGGGTGGCCACGTGCAGGATGCCGCCCAGGCGGCAGAACGGCGTGGCGGCCACGGGGTCTTCGGCGGTTTCCAGCGCGCGGGTGATGGTGTCGGGAAAGCGCCAGCGCCGCGCCAGTTCAGCCGTCACCTGCGCTTCGGTAAAGCCCAGCAGCGAGCGTTCGCGCTCCCAGCGGCCGCCCGCGTGGTGGGGCAGCTGCTCGATGGCCGGGATCTGCTCGGGCACCTTCTGCGCAATGATCAGCTCGCCCAGCCGCACCAGAAAGCCCGCCAGCCACGACTCCTGCACGTTGGAGCCCAGCGTGCGCGCCAGCCACTGCGCGTAGCCCGCAATGGCCATGCTCTCCTTCCAGAACGCATCGGCGTCCACGCCGGGCACGTCCTTGAACACGCTGGACATGCAGGACGCCAGCGCCAGCGTGCGCACCTGGTTGAGCCCCACCATGGTGATGGCATCGTCGAGCGAGGCCACCTGCCGGGGCAAGCCAAACCGCGCACTGTTGGCCAGGCGGATGAGCTTGGCGGTGAGGGCCGGGTCCTTGGCGATGGCCGCGCGCACCTTTTCAAAGGGAATGTCATCGTCCTTCATGGTCGCGATCAGTTCGCGCGCCACATCGGGGATGGTGGGTAGCTGAACGTTCTCGAAAAAAGCCTGAATGTCTGCCATGAGAAGCCCTCCCAAGTACGGTTGAAAAGAACGGTTGAAAAGTGCGGATGAAAAATGCGGGTGAAAGTGGTGAAGCTGGACGGGTCGGGTCGGTTCGTGGATGCCGTTGCGCGCTGAAGAAGAAACACGGTGGTGATGCCGTTGTACCACCCGCGCCCGGGCACGCCCTGCGCGTTTGCACCTAGGTGCAACACACGTGCATTGCGCACGACGAACGCACCCTTGCGGTGCACCCCCTCGCACAGGCGCGCGCGATGCGTGCGATGCGCACGGGCTTTGCACCATTTCGGGAAAGCCTGTAGAACCGCATGCACCAAAGTGGAAAACAATAGGATGTACGACCTCCCCGCCCCGGTGAAAGCAGGCATCGTTTTTGCTGACTGAACCACCATGGCACGGCGGCACACGGTGGCCTCGCCCGCTTCTGCGTGCGGCGGCAGCCGCTTTTTCCTCCCGGTGGATCGCCGCCGTTCATTTCCTCGCCAACCACTGACAGGGACCTATCCATGTTCAAACGCACTCTTCTGCAAGCCGCCCTCGCTCTGGCCACCGCAGCCACCTTCGGCACGGCGCACGCCCAGGCCCTCACGCCCATCAAGTTCCAGCTCGACTGGCGTTTTGAAGGCCCTTCGGCCTTGTTCCTGCAGCCGGTGGCCAAGGGCCACTTCAAGGCGGCCGGCCTGGATGTGACGGTGGACGCCGGCAACGGCTCGGGCGGCGCGGTGCAGCGCGTGGCCTCGGGCACGTACGACATGGGTTTTGCCGACCTGGCCGCGGTGATGGAATTCCACGCCAACAACCCCGACGCGCAGAACAAGCCCGTGGCCGTGATGATGGTCTACAACAACACGCCGGCCTCTGTGATGGCGCTCAAGAAGAGCGGCATCGCCAAGCCCGCAGACCTGGCCGGCAAGAAGCTGGGTGCCCCGGTGTTCGACGCAGGCCGCCGCGCCTTCCCCATCTTCCAGAAGGCCAACGGCATCGGCGCCGTGACCTGGACGGCCATGGACCCCCCGCTGCGCGAAACCATGCTGGTGCGCGGCGACGTGGACGCCATCACCGGCTTCACCTTCACCTCGCTGCTGAACCTGGAAGCCCGCGGCGCCAAGGCGGCCGACGTGGTGGTGCTGCCCTATGCCGACTTCGGCGTGAAGCTGTACGGCAACGTGATCATTGCCAGCCCCAAGATGATCAAGGAGAACCCGGCCGCCATCAAAGCCTTCCTGAGCGCGTTCGCCAAGGGCGCCAAGGAAGTCATGGCCAACCCTGGTGCCGCCATCGAACACGTGAAGGCCCGCGACGGCATCGTGAACGTGCCACTCGAAACCCGCCGCCTGCAACTGGCCATCGACACCGTGATCAACAGCGCCGACGCACGCGCCGAAGGCTTTGGCAAGGCCGTGCCCGGCCGCCTGTCGCTGATGGCCTCGCAGGTGTCCGACGCGTTCAACACCAAGACCCGCGTGAACCCCGACGATGTGTGGAACCCGAGCTTCCTGCCCAGCGCGGCAGAGTTGAACGTGCTGCCCAAGAAGTAATAACTATAAAACTGATAGCTGCCAGCGCTTATGCAGTAAGCGCTGGCGGCCAATTTCATTCAAATCATTTCTTTCATGCAGGCTGCTGATTCCTATTTCGTGGACTTCCGCGATGTCTGGCTCGCGTACAACGAAGAGCTGCTCGCCAAGAACCACTTCGCCGTCGAGGCCATCGACCTGCAGATCCGCCAGGGCGAGTTCATCGCCATCGTGGGCCCGTCGGGCTGCGGCAAATCCACCTTCATGAAGCTGGCCACGGGCCTGAAGATGCCCTCGATGGGCAAGATCATGATCGACGGCCAGCCGGTGACCGGGCCGCTCAAGATCTCGGGCATGGCCTTTCAGGCGCCCTCGCTGCTGCCCTGGCGCAGCACGGTGGACAACGTGCTGCTGCCGCTCGAAATCGTCGAGCCCCACCGCAGCCAGTTCAAGCAAAAACGCAAGGAATACGAAGCCCGCGCCCGCGCCCTGCTGCAGAAGGTGGGCCTGGGTGGGTACGAAGACAAGTTCCCCTGGCAGCTGTCGGGCGGCATGCAGCAGCGTGCGTCCATCTGCCGCGCGCTGATCCACGAGCCCAAGATGCTGCTGCTGGACGAGCCCTTCGGCGCGCTCGACGCATTCACCCGCGAAGAGCTCTGGTGCATCCTGCGCGACCTGCAGGCCGAGCAGAAATTCAACGTGATCCTGGTCACGCACGACCTGCGCGAATCGGCCTTCCTGGCCGACACGGTGTATGTGATGAGCAAGAGCCCCGGCCGCTTCGTGGTGCGCCGCGAGATCGAGCTGCCCCGCCCGCGCGAGCTGGAGATCACCTACACCAAGGAATTCACCGACATCGTGCACGAACTGCGCGGCCATATTGGCGCCCTGCGCAAGGTCGGCGCGCCCATCTCGCAATAGACCGGCACCGAGATCGAAGCACACCGCACCGCCAACGCGCCAAGCCCTTCCTCCCATGCACAAGAAAACCGTAGAACGCTGGTCGCCGTGGATCCTCCTCGCGGCCACCATCCTGCTGTGGCAGCTCATCTGCTCGGCCTTCAATGTCTCTGAATTCATCTTCCCCAGCCCCTGGGCCATCGCCACGCAGCTGGTGGAGTTCGGCGGCGTTATCGCCGGCCACGCCTGGCGCACCTTCTGGGTCACCATGGCGGGCTTCGGCATCGCCATCGTCGTGGGGGTGCTGCTGGGCTTTCTGATCGGCAGCTCGCGCCTGGCCTACGCGGCGGTGTACCCGCTGATGACCGCCTTCAACGCCCTGCCCAAGGCCGCCTTCGTGCCTATCCTGGTGGTGTGGTTCGGCATCGGCGTGGGGCCGGCCATTCTCACGGCCTTTCTCATCAGCTTCTTTCCCATCATGGTGAACATCGCCACCGGCCTGGCCACGCTGGAGCCCGAGCTGGAAGACGTGCTGCGCGTGCTGGGCGCCAAGCGCTGGGACGTGCTCACCAAGGTGGGCCTGCCGCGCTCCATGCCGTACTTCTACGGCTCGCTCAAGGTTGCCATTACGCTGGCGTTTGTGGGCACCACGGTGAGCGAGATGACCGCCGCCAACGAGGGCATCGGCTACCTGCTGATTTCCGCCGGCTCGTCCATGCAGATGGGCCTGGCCTTTGCGGGCCTGATGGTGGTGGGCGCCATGGCCATGGCGATGTACGAATTGTTCAGCTGGGTGGAAAAACGCACCACCGCCTGGGCGCACCGCGGATCGCAGGGCGAGTAGGGGTAGGGTACTTCCCCCTGAGGCGCTGCGCGCCTTCCCCCTTCTCTCGGCTTCGCCGGGAAGGGGGACACCGCCAGCGCGGCGGGGCGGCCCTTGCGCGGCGGTCCCCGCCTGCGCCGCGTCATTTTTTTCCGCTGCTGACCCCAAGAGCCATGACCCTCTCCCCAGAACAGATCACCCGCCACCTGCGCCGCGCCAACGCCGTGGCCGAGCGCGCCGTGGGCATGGGGCGCCACCCGTTCGGCGCGCTGCTGGTGGCGCCCGATGGCGAGACCGTGCTGGCCGAGCAAGGCAACATCGACACCGTGAACCACGCCGAAAGCACGCTGGCGCGCACGGCAGCAGCCAACTATCCCGGCGCCTACCTCGCGCATTGCACCCTGGTCACCACGTTCGAGCCGTGCGCGATGTGCGCTGGCACGATCTACTGGGCGGGCATCGGCCGCGTGCTGTATGGCGCCGATGAAACGGCCCTGCGTGCGCTGACGGGTAACCACCCCGAGAACCCCACGCTCGACCTGCCCTGCCGCACCGTGTTCGCGAGTGGTCAGCGCTCGACCGAGGTGCTGGGCCCGGTGCCTGCGGTGCATGGCGAGATCACGGCCCTGCACCGTAAATTTTGGCGATAAAGGTCGCCGGCGCTTGCCGAATTGGCGCGAGATGCGCCTTCTTCAGGAGCCATAGACGCCGCCAAACGGCACACAGCCACCCTGCCGGCATGCTATTGCGCCACTAACGTGACTGCAGGGGTGCACCGCGTGCGCTTGACCATTCTTTTGCGCCTGATGGCCCCTAGCGCCGCACCAGGCTTGGCTGCATGCGGCGGCACGGCTGTACCCCAACCCGCGGCGAGCGACGCGTTCGCGGCCGTGCCCCAGATGCGCGGACGTGTTTCACAACCGGCAGGCACCGCACGCGGACGACGATGCTGGGGACCAACAGCCCGCAAATGTTCGCCGACTTGACCAACTTCGCGCATCCGTGTGGCGGGGCAAGCAAGCACTGACAAGCAGGCTACCCGACCCCCTTTAGATCTCCACCCCCAACCCCCCGCGTGTTCAGATCACGCTGGGTCCACCGTCAGATTGAACGCCAGCCCACCGCGAAACTCGGCAATGTTCCGCGTCGTGGCTCCCACAGTACAAGAGCCCGCAGCTGCCGTATGTGAAGTGGCCAACAGGCGCCATCACGGGTAAACCCTCTTAGCCATCGACACTCACAATTCATATGATGACATTACTACATTATCAATTAGCCTTCCAATTCCCCTGAGGAGACACACTCATGTCACTGCAATCGACGAAACGCACCCTGATGAAAGTCACCGCCGGTGCCCTGCTGCTAATGGCTGCACCACTGTCAATGGCGCAGGCATGGCCAGCCCGGCCCATCCGGCTGGTCGTGCCGTTCCCGCCCGGGGGATTGATTGACAACATGGCCCGCTTGGTGGGAAACAGGCTTGCTCAGGAACTGGGCCAGCCCATCGTGATCGACAACAAGCCGGGCGCCGGAGGCAATGTTGGGGCCGCCGACGCTGCCCGCGCTCCCGCCGACGGCTACACGCTGCTGATGGCGTCGCCCGCGCTCACCATCAGCCCTGCAATCTATAAAAACCTGCCCTACCAGCCCTCGCAGTTGACTCCAGTCGCACTACTGGGCCGGGTGCCCAACGTGTTGCTGGTGAATCCGGCTTCTGGCATGAGCACGGTGCAGGACCTTGTCGGCCGGGCCAAAGGGAAGCCCGGGCAGTTGAACTATGCCTCCAATGGCAACGGCACCTCGTTGCATCTGAGCGCCGAGCTTTTCAAGCGCCGTAGCGAGACCTTCATCACCCATGTACCCTACCGCGGCGCCGCAGCGGCCATCACAGCCTTGCTGTCTGGCGAAGTGGACATGATGTTTGACAACCTGCCATCGGCCATTGGTCAGATCCAGGCGGGCAAGCTGCGCGCGCTGGCAGTCACCACCGCGCAGCGCAGCACCGCCCTGCCCGATGTGCCCACGCTCGCAGAGGCAGGAATGGAGGGCTTCAATGTGAGCGCGTGGTTTGGCGTGGCAGCGCCTGCCGGTCTGCCTGCGTCGGTCGCAAGCCGCTTGGCGGATGCACTGCAAAAGGTCGTGCAGCAGCCAGAAGTCGTCGCCGCCATGCAACGCCAAGGCGCCGATCCTGCCTACATGGATGCAGCGAGAGCGGCCGCAGCAATGAGTGCCGACGCCACGCAGTGGAAGCAGGTGGCTGCCTTCGCGAAGATTCAGTTGGACTGAGGCGGCAGTGTCCAAAAGCACTCGATTGCAGACATGCTTGCGGTACATTCTGCGGGCCCTTGGAGGGCTGTCGCTGTCTTGACCCGCCCACACCCATTGCCATGTCATCGTCTTTTGCTGCCATCAAGCCTGCCATCAAGCTTTCTGACCAAGTAGCGAGTGCGCTGGAGAAGGAAATCCGGGATGGACGCATTCGGGCTGGCGACAAACTTCCCACCGAGGCCGCGCTGGCGCAGCAGTTCGAGGTCAGCCGCACAGTGGTGCGCGAGGCGATTTCGCGCCTCAGGTCGCTGGGCCTGGTGGATTCACGTCAGGGCAGCGGCATGTACGTCAAAGCCCCGGGCATCGAGCCGCTGCAGTTCGACCTGCCCCACGCGGCCTCGCGCGAGGCGGTGATGCAGATCGTGGAAGTGCGCCGCGCGCTGGAGGCCGAGGTGGCCGAGCTGGCGGCGCAGCGCCGCACGGAAGACGACATCGCCGCCATCCGCAGCGCCATGCAGCACATTGCCGACGCGGTGCGCGCCGGGCGCGACGGCGTGGAGGAAGACGTGCTGTTTCACCGCGCCATCGCACAGGCGGCGGGCAACCCGTTCATGATCAGCACGCTCGACTATCTGGCGCAGTTCCTCAAGGGCGCCACCCGCGTCACGCGTGCCAATGAGGCCCGGCGCACCGACTTTGCCGAGGCCGTCACCCACGAACACCGCCAGATCGTGGCGGCCATCGAGGCCGGCGACCCCGCTGCCGCCCGCGCCGCCGCCGCGCAGCACATGAAGAATGCGCTCGTCCGCATCACGCAGGCCGATGGCGTGTTCTGGGCCCAGGACGGCGCGCGGCTGGCGCAGCCGCTGGTGGCGGCGGCCGTGCCCCCGATCTTTTGATCCCCATCGGGATGGCCGCCGAATACCGGCTGCACACGATGTGCTCGCTATCAAATTAGTAGCAACCGGCGCTTTATAGGCAAGCGCTGGCGGCCAAATCCGTCCCAATCAAAGCACCGCTACGGTGCCGCGCACGCGACAACCGCGGGTTAACCCGCAGTTCTGCATTCGGCATAATTTGTATGATAACCATATAAACACACCAAAGCTCCGCCAAGCTCAAGGCCTGGCGAGAGGCCTCGTCGTTCCATCCCGGAGAACCCCTTCCATGTCTTCCCTCGCCCTGCTCGGCATTGCCGCCGGCGGCATTGCCCTGCTGCTTGTCATGATCATCCGCTGGCAGGTGCACGCCTTCGTCGCCATGATGGTGGTCAGCCTGCTCGTCGCCTTTGCCACCGGCATGCCGATTGCCGACATCATCAGCACCATCGTGTCGGGCATGGGCGGCACGCTGGGCTCGGTGGCCATCCTCGTGGCGCTCGGTGCCATGCTGGGCCGCATGATCGAGGTGTCGGGCGGCGCGGCCAGCCTGGCGAACCGCTTCACCGACCTGCTGGGCCCGCGCCGCGTGCCC
This sequence comes from Paracidovorax sp. MALMAid1276, assembly GCF_049198005.1. Taxonomy (NCBI): domain Bacteria; kingdom Pseudomonadati; phylum Pseudomonadota; class Betaproteobacteria; order Burkholderiales; family Comamonadaceae; genus Paracidovorax; species Paracidovorax sp. MALMAid1276. The sequence goes on from NZ_JBMIRS010000163.1 coordinate 10,353, forward strand.
ATGGCGCTCACGGCCGCTGCGCTGGTGCTGTCCATCCCGGTGTTCTTTGACGTGGGCTTCATCAGCCTGGTGCCCATCGTCTACGGCTTTTGCAAGGCCGCTGGCGTGAACCCCATCAAGTTCGGCCTGCCGGTGGCGGGCATCATGCTGGCGGTGCACGTGGTGGTGCCGCCGCACCCGGGCATCGTGGGTGGCGCGGCCATTGCGGGTGCCGATGTGGGCTGGATCACGCTGCTGGGCCTGGCCATCTGCATTCCGCTGGCGGTGCTGTCGCAGTACGTGGCGGCCTGGCTCAACCGCAAGGGCTACCCCATGCTGCCCGCCACGGCCGAGCAGTTTGCGGCCTTTGGCAACAACAACAGCAGCAGTAGCGCAGAAGGCGCCGCCCCGCAGGGCCGACGCACGCCCGGCGTGGGCACGGTGCTGGCGCTGATCCTGGTGCCGCTGGCGCTGATCATGGCGGGCACCACCGGTGCCACGCTGCTGCCCAAGGGCGATGCGCTGCGCAATGTGCTGGGCTTCATCGGCGCGCCGCTGTTTGCGCTGCTGGTGGCGGTGGGCATGGCCATGTGGCTGCTGGGCCGCAACCAGGGCTGGAACCGCGAACGCACCAACGCCATCATGGAATCCGCCCTGCCGCCCGCCGCCACGGTGATCCTGGTGACGGGCGCGGGCGGCGTGTTTGCCAAGGTGCTCACCGCCAGCGGCATCGGCGCGGCCCTGTCGCAAAGCCTGGCGGCCACGCAGTTGCCGCTGATCCTGCTGGCCTTCGTCATTGCGCTGGCGCTGCGCGCGGCCCAGGGCTCGGCCACCGTGGCCATTCTCACCACCTGCGGCCTGCTGGCCGAGGCCATCACCGGCGGCGGCTTCGGCACCGTGCAGGTGGCCCTGCTCGTCATTGCCATCGGCTTTGGCGGCCTGGGCCTGTCGCACGTCAATGATTCGGGCTTCTGGATCGTGACCCGCTACCTGGGCCTGAGCGTGGGCGACGGCCTGCGTACCTGGACGGTGCTGACCACCGTGCTGGGCCTGGCCGGATTTGCACTGACCGCCCTGCTGTGGGTGCTCGTAGCCTGACCGATCCACTTCTTGAAGGACTGACAACATGACCGCACAACCCACCGTAGGCATCATCGGCCTGGGCGCCATGGGCGCCGGCATTGCCAAGACCCTGCGCCACAACGGCTTCACCATCCATGTGTGCGACGTGCGCCCCTGCGTGGCCGAGGCCTTTGTGGCCGAAGGCGGCACCGCCCACGCCACCACCGCGTCGCTGGCCGCCGTGAGCGACGTGGTGGTGTCGGTCGTGGTCAACGCCGCGCAGACCGAGAGCGTGCTGTTTGGCGATGATGGCCAAAGCGGTGCGGCCAGCACCATGCGCCCCGGCAGCACCTTCGTGATGTGCTCCACGGTGGACCCCAACTGGTCTGTGGCCCTGGAAGCCCGCCTCAATGCGCTGGGCCTGCACTACATCGACGCCCCCATCTCCGGCGGCGCCGCCAAGGCCGCATCCGGCCAGATGACCATGATGACCTCGGCAAAGCCCGAGGCCTACGCGGCCGCAGGCGCTGTGCTCGACGGCATGGCCGGCAAGGTGTACCGCCTGGGCGACCGCGCGGGCGCTGGCAGCAAGGTCAAGATCATCAACCAGCTGCTGGCCGGTGTGCACATTGCCGTGGCCGCCGAAGCCATGGCCCTGGGCTTGCGCGAAGGCGTGGAAGCCAGCGCCTTGTATGAAGTGATCACGAACAGCGCAGGCAACAGCTGGATGTTTGAAAACCGCATGGCCCATGTGCTGGCAGGCGACTACACGCCGCTGTCGGCCGTGGACATCTTCGTGAAGGACCTGGGCCTGGTGCTGGACACGGCCCGCGCCAGCAAATTTCCCCTGCCGCTGGCCGCCACCGCCCACCAGATGTTCATGCAGGCATCCACCGCAGGTTTTGCCAAGGAAGACGACAGCGCTGTGATCAAGATCTTCCCCGGTATCACCCTGCCCGAAGGGAAGGAGAAAAAGGCATGACGCGCGCACGTGCCCTTTTGGGCTGCATTGCCGACGACTTCACCGGCGCCACCGACCTGGCCAACAACCTGGTGCGCGCAGGCATGCGCGTGGTGCAGGCCATGGGCGTGCCCACGGCATCGCTGGATACCGAGGCCGACGCCATCGTGGTCGCACTCAAGTCGCGCACCATCCCCAAAGACGAGGCCATCGCCCAGTCGCTGGCGGCCCTGCAGTGGCTGCAGGCCCAGGGCGCCGAGCAGATCTACTTCAAATACTGCTCCACCTTTGACAGCACGGCGGCAGGCAACATCGGCCCCGTGACCGATGCGCTGATGCAGGCCCTGGGGACCGACTTCACCATCGCCACGCCCGCCTTCCCCGACAACAAGCGCACCGTGTTCAAGGGCTACCTGTTTGTGGGCGATGTGCTGCTGAACGAAAGCGGCATGCAGAACCACCCGCTCACGCCCATGACCGACCCCAACCTGGTGCGCGTGCTGCAGGCGCAGACCGCCAGCCGCGTGGGCCTGATCGACCACAGCGTGGTCGCGCTGGGCGAGGCTGCCATCCGCGCGCGCATCGACCAACTCAAGGCCGACGGTGTGCGCATGGCCGTGGTCGATGCGGTGTCGAACGCCGACCTGCTGCGCCTGGGGCCTGCCCTCAAGGGCATGCCGCTGGTCACTGCAGGATCGGGCGTGGCGATTGGCCTGCCGGGCAACTTTGGCGTGGCGCCCAGCAACGAGGCGGCGCGTCTGCCCGCTGCGCACGGGCTGCAGGCCATCGTGTCGGGCAGTTGCTCGGTGGCCACCAACCAGCAGGTGATGGACTTCATCCAGGCGGGCCAACCCGCCCTGGCCATCGACCCGCTGCGCATCGCCGCAGGCGTGGACGTGGCCGCCGAAGCGCTGGCCTGGGCTGAGGGTCATCTCGGCCAAGGCCCGGTGCTGGTGTATTCCACCGCCGAGCCCTCGGCGGTGCGCGCCATCCAGGGCAAGCTGGGGTCTGACAAGGCGGGGGCCATGGTGGAAGACACCATTGCCGCCATCGCGCGCGGCCTGGTGCAGCGCGGTGTGCGCCAGCTCATCGTGGCGGGCGGCGAAACCTCGGGTGCCTGCGTGCAGGCCCTGGGCATCACGCAGATGCGCATTGGTGCGCAGATCGACCCCGGCGTGCCGTGGTGCCACGCCGTGGCGCCCGATGCCACAGACGGCCTGCACATCACGCTGAAGTCGGGCAACTTTGGCAGTACCGACTTCTTCACCAAGGCTTTTGCACAATTGCAGGCATGAGCACCTCCCCAGTCTTCATGGACGAGAGCACGGCCCGCGACGAAATCTGCCGCGTGGGCCGCAGCCTGTTCGAGCGCGGCTACGTGCATGCCACCGCCGGCAACATCAGCGTGCGCCTGGCCGACGGCTACCTCATCACCCCCACCGACGCCTGCCTGGGCACGCTGCAGCCCGAGCGGCTGGCGCGCCTGGACGCGCAGGGCCAGCAGGTGGCGGGCGACCGGGCCAGCAAAACCATTGCCCTGCACCAGCAGATTTACGAGGCCTCGGCGTCCACCGCAGCCCCGGCGCGCTGCGTGATCCACACGCACAGCACGCACCTGGTGGCCTGCTCGCTGCAGGCCGACACGGCTGCAGGTGGGCAGTGGGCGCCGGATGCACAACTGCTGCCGCCCATCACGCCCTACTTCGTCATGAAGGTGGGCCATGTGCCGCACATCCCCTACCACCGCCCCGGCGATGCGGCTGCGGCTGCCCTGGTGGCCCAGACCATCACCCGGTATGCGGCGCAGGGCAGCCCCGTGCGTGCCGTGATGCTGGCGCGCCTGGGCCCCAATGTGTGGCACGACACGCCCGCCGCCGCCATGGCCGTGCTGGAAGAGCTGGAAGAAACCGCCCGCCTGTGGCTGCTGTGCCAGCCCCGCCCCACACCGCTGACCGAGCCCCACATCGAAGAACTGCGCCGGACCTTTGGCGCCCACTGGTGAATGCGGACCCGTCCCGTGCGGTCATCCGCAGGCACGACACGCACACACCACCCCACACGCCAAAGCCCCCCACCAGATAAACCGGAGACACGCATGACCTTCTCTCACTGGCGCCGGGCCGTGTTCCCCATGTCCCTGGGCATGCAGGCCGAGGGCGCAGGGGGCGCGGCTGCGGCTGTGGCCCCGCGGCGCGGTGAATGGACGGCGCGGGACTTCCGTTTTCACACCGGGCAGACGCTGCCGGAAGTCCGGCTTGCCTACGCCACCGTGGGCGACCCAAGCGGCGAGCCGGTGCTGGTGCTGCACGGGACCAACGGCTCGGCAGATTCCCTGCTCACGCCCGGTTTTGCCGGCGCCTTGTTCGGCCCCGGCCAGGCACTGGACGCGCGCAGGTACTTCATCATCCTGCCCGACGCACTCGGCGCGGGCCGGTCCAGCAAGCCCTCGGACGGGCTGCGCACCGCGTTCCCGCGCTACGACTTTGACGACATGGTGGCGGCCCAGCACCGGCTGGTGACCGAGCACTTCGGGCTGCGGCATCTGCGCGCCGTCGTGGGCTATTCCATGGGCGGCATGCACACCTGGCTCTGGGCCCAGCGGTACCCGGGCTTCATGGACATCGCCGTGCCCATGGCAGCACAGCCCGCCGCCATGTCCGGGCGTAACTGGATGATGCGGCGCCTCATCATCGACGCCATCCGCAACGACCCCGACTGGCAGGGCGGCCACTACACGCGCCAGCCGCGCAGTCTGCAGTTCGCCTCGGTGTTCTATAACGTGGCCACCAACGGCGGCCACCTGGGCCTGCAGCAGCTGGCCCCCACCCGGGCGGCGGCCGACGCGCTGCTGGACCAGCGCCTGCAGGCGCCGTTCGACGGCGACGCCAACGACCACCTCTACCAGTGGGAGGCCTCGCGCGACTACGACCCGGCGCCGGGCCTCTCGCAGATCACCGCCCGCGTGCTGGCCATCCAGTCGGCCGACGACGAGCGCAACCCGCCCGAGCTGGGCCTGCTGGAGCAGGCCATCGCACGCATTCCCCACGCCCAGGCACTGCGGGTGCCTGTCAGCGCCGACACCACCGGCCACGCCACGCTGTGCCACGCCCGCTTTTACAGCGAGCGGCTGGCACAGCTGCTGGCCACAGCGCCCACCACCACCGCTTGAACCCGAGGAAAACGCACCATGCCCCGTTTCGCCGCCAACCTGTCCATGCTCTACAACGACGTGGACTTCATCGACCGCTTTGCCGCCGCCGCGCGGGACGGCTTCAAGGCTGTGGAGTACCTCTTTCCGTACGCCCACCCCGCGCAAGAACTGGCCGCGCGCCTGCAGGCCCACGGCCTGCAGCAGGTGCTGTTCAACGCCCCGCCCGGCGACTGGGACGCAGGCGAGCGGGGCCTCGCCTGCCTGCCGGGGCGCGAGGCCGAGTTCCGCGCAGGCATGGCCAAGGCCATTGAATACGCCCAGGCCCTGCAATGCCCGCGCATCCACGTGATGGCCGGGCTGGTGCCCCCGGGTGCCGATGCCGCCACCCTGCGCGCCACCTACATCGCCAACGTGCGCCACGCCGCCGAGCAGGCCGCTCCCCACGGCATCCAGATCCTGCTGGAGCCGATCAACGGCCGCGACATGCCCGGCTTCTTCCTCAGCCGCCAGGACCAGGCCCATGCGTTGATTGCCGAGATCGGCGAGCCCAACGTGAAGGTGCAGATGGACCTGTACCACTGCCAGATCGTGGAAGGCGACCTGGCGATGAAGATCCGCCAGTACCTGCCCACGGGCAAGGTGGGGCACCTGCAGATCGCAGGCGTGCCCGAGCGCCACGAGCCCGATGTGGGCGAGCTGAACTACACCTACCTGTTCAAGCTGCTGGACAGCCTGGGCTACGACGGCTGGATCGGCTGCGAATACCGCCCCGCGCGCGGGGCGGCAGCGCACGCCACCAGCGACGGGCTGGGCTGGCTGCGCCCCTGGCTGTAGGCCTGCGTCCCACCAAAACGCTCTTATTTTGATAGCTATCAGCGCTTGATGGATAAGCGCTGAAGCCCATTTTTATCAATATTTATTCGAGAAATTGGCGCTGATGCGCTGGCGCAGGTATTCGGCGCCGGTGATGGGCGGGTATTTCTTCGCGGGGCCTTCGATGACCGCGTCTTCGTTGGCCTGTGCAAAGAACGCCAGGCTGTAGCGCGCACCCTGGTATTCGTGCGGCAGCGGGTTGCGCACGCGGTGGAAGTTGCTGGGCAGCTGGTCGTCGCTCCAGCGCATCAGCATGTCGCCGATGTTGCAGGTGATGACACCCTCCGCAGGCTCCACGCTGGTCCACTGGCGGCCCTCGGCCTCCTTGCCGGGCAGCACCTGCAGGCCGCCCTGGCCGGGGCGCTGGAACAGCAGGGTGAGGCAGTCGAAGTCGGTGTGTGCACCCGCGCGCCACAGGCCCAACTCGTCCTTCAGCGACGGGTCCACCGCAAAGTAATGCAGCATGCGCAGCGTGCTCTGGTAGCTAGGCACCTCGGGGTGGTGGGCGCGGGTGAAGAAGTCGGCATCCAGGCCCAGCTTGTAGGCAAAGCACGAGAGCAATCGCATGCCCACCTCCCAGCACTGGCGCTCGAAGGCCAGCGTGGCAGCCTGAAAGCCGGGCAGCTCGGCCTCGGTGGGCCACAGGCCCGCCATGCGCGGGCGCGTGACCTGGTAGGACTCCTTCTGGTCGGGCGTGCGCGTGGAGGGGCGGATCTGCGCCTTGTGCTCCCACCCGGCGTTGCGCGCCAGCGGCCACTGGGCCTTGGTGGCATGGGGCAGCGCGAAGAAGGCCTCCGCACGGTCGAAGGCGGCGCGGATGTCGTCGATCGGAATCCCGTGGTTCGTCACCTGGAAGAAGCCGATGTCGACCGAGGCGCTCCACAGCTGCTCGGCAATCTCTTCCTTGCGCGCGTCGAAGTCGGAGATGTCGATGCGGCGCACCTCGCGGGTGGAGGTCTCGCCATCCATCGCGCCGCCCATGCGCGATTCTTTTTCAAGCTCGCCCAGCACGTCGGGGGCGACGGTGGGCTCGTAGACGGAAGGGGTGGAATGTGCGGCGGCGGTCTGCATGGTGTGTGTGTCCTCGCGGGATCAAAACAAGGCACACGGCAGGCGGCTGACAATGAAGCGGCACGGCGCCATGTGGCTCTTGAAGGGAACAATGGCAACGGCCCGCAGGCTGTGCAGGCCCTCTTCCGAAGGCACACGCACCGCATACAAGCCGCCACCGGCTTCAAGAGCAATGACCCGCCGGCCGGTCTGCGCCATGCAGATCGGCTGGACTGAACGCTTCTACTCTTGCTGCACATGCTAGCAAGCAGCGGGCCAGCAGGGCCCTGCAGTGACGCCCTATGCAAGCCGCGCGCCGTGGGCCATGCGCTCACCAAACCGGGGCAGCCACGCACCACACAGGCGCGACCGCGGGTGCGCCCGGCCGTCACCACGCCTTCTGCACCACGGGCCCACCCATGGCCTGCGACAGCGGACACCCTTGTACACGGGGTGGGACGCAGGGCCTGCCGCTGCCATCGCGCAGCACCGGGCACGCTTCATGCATCAGCCACCTCCGAGTAGAAGCGTTCAGCGCTGCCACCCCTTGAGAACCTGTTCCTGGATGGTGGCGCCCGGAAATTGCTCAGTTCGACCCGGCACCCCGGGGGCGCATGTGCCCCCATGGTCCGGCACCCGTCACCGAACCTGGGCCACCACCATGCTGCTGCAACGCCGCCGTTTTCTCTCCACCACCCTCGCCTCGTCCATCGCTGCCACGCTGGGCGCTCCCCTCGTGTCGCACGCGCAGGGCACCCTCACCCCCATCAAGTTCACGCTCGACTTCCGCGTGACCAGCCAGACCTCGCCCTTCTTTCTGGCGCAGGCCAAGGGCTATTACCGCGACGAAGGGCTGGACGTGAGCATCGATGTGGGCGCGGGCTCGGTCGCCTCGATCACGCGCGTGGCCAGCGGCGCCTACGACATCGGCCTGGGCGACATCAGCTCGCTGGCCGAGTTCCACGCGCAGAACCCCGACACGCCGGTGCAGGCCATCTACCAGTACTACAACCGCGCGCCCTTCGTCATCATTGGCCGCAAGGACCGGGGCATCACCAGCGACTTCCAGTCGCTCAAGGGCAAGAAGGTGGCCGCCGCCGCGGTGGAATCCACGCGCCGCAGCTGGCCCATGGTGGCGCGCGCGCTCAACACCTCACCCGAGCTGTTCAGCTGGGTGACCACCGACTTCAGCGCGCGCGACAACGTGGTGGTGCGCGGCGATGTCGACGCCGCCACCTACTTCCACGACTCGGCCGTGTCGCTGTTCGCGCGCATGCCGCCCAAGGACCTGGCGGTGCTCGAATACAACAAGGCGGGCCTGAACCTGTATGGCAACGCCATCCTGGCCGGCAAGCTGCTGCAGGACAAGCCCGACGCGGCCCGCGCCTTCCTGCGCGCCAGCCACCGCGCGCTGCGCGAGACGCTGGCCAACCCCGAAGCGGCGTTCGCTGCCATCAAGGCGCGCGAAGCCATCCTGAATATGGACGTGGAGCGCGAGCGCTGGGCCATCACGCGTCAGTATCTGCAGACGGCCGAGACGGCTGCCGTGGGCCTGGGCGGCCAGCAGCCGGCCGTGCTGGCGCACCAGATCGACGAAGTGGCGGCCGTGTTCAACCTGTCGCGCAAGCCCGCGCCCGAGCGCGTGTTCAACCCCGCCTTCCTGCCCGCGCTGGCCGACCGCAAGGGGGTGGCATGAACGACCGTGCGGCACTGGCCGCAGGGCTGCCGGAGGAGGCCGTGCTGGGCGAGCGCGACGGCACCTACCTGCGCCAGGCCATCGCGCTGGCCGACAAGGCCCGCGCGCGCGGCAACCGGCCGTTTGGCGCGCTGATCGTGGGCGCCGACGGCACCGTGCTGGCCGAGGCCTGGAACGCCACCGGCGAGACCGGCGACTGCACCGCGCACGCCGAGACCTCGGCCGTGCGCCTGGCCAGCCCCGCGCACAGCCGCGAGGCCCTGGCGGACGCCACGCTGTACTCGTCGGCCGAACCCTGCGTGATGTGCGCAGGCGCCATCTTCTGGGCCAACATCGGGCGCGTGGTGTATGGCATCGACGCCGTGCGCCTGCGCGTGTTCCGTGGCGAGCGCGCGGACCAGCGCGATGCCGAGCTGTCCTGCCGTGATGTGTTTGGCAGCTCGCCCCACCCCATCGATTGCGTGGGGCCGGCGCTGATCGAGGAATCATCGGCATCGCACGGTGGCGCCTGGAAGATCTGAGCCTGAGGCCGCTGCCGAAAACGCATGCACACATGTCACACATTGTTCGTGGCATGCCAAATGCATGGGGGTCACCCACCACCGATCATCGACGGAGACATCCCATGCATGCCCTGTTGGCCGCCGTGCCGCCCGCCCCGTTCGACGACCCTGCCGACATCGGCGATGCCGATGGCACCTATCTGCGCCAGGCCATCGCCTGGTCGTGCACGGCGCGCGCACGCGGCAACCGCCCTTTCGGGGCCATCGTGGTGGGTGCAGACGGGACGCTGCTGGCCGAGGCCTACTGCAACGCCACCGAAACCGGCGACTGCACGGGCCACGCCGAGACCAACGCCGTGCGCCAGCTCAGCCCGCGCGTAGGCCGCGACACGCTGGCGCAGGCCACGCTGTACTCGTCGGCCGAGCCCTGCGTGATGTGCGCCGGCGCGATCTTCTGGTCTGGCATCGGGCGCGTGGTGTTCGGCATCGACGCCGAGCGGCTGCGCGTGTTCCGCGGTGAACGCGCCGAGCAACGCGACGCAGAACTGTCGTGCCGCGACGTGTTCGCTGCCTCGCCCCACGCCATCGAATGCATCGGCCCCGCGCTGATCGAGGAGGCGAGCGCACCGCATGTGGGGTTCTGGAAGTCCTGAGGGGCGTGCGCAGCGACAATCTCACGCCATGCCGAACGCCTCGAACTCCACCACAGAACCCCACGCCGACCCTTCCGGCATCGGCAGTGTTTCCAGCAGCCTGCTGAGCCGCTCCAAGCAGGGGCGCGAACGCATCCTGGGCGCCATCCGCGAAGCCGCCATCACCGAGTTCAGCCGACATGGCTTCAAGGGCGCATCCACCAAGGCCATTGCGGAGCGTGCAGGCCTGACCAAGCCCCAACTGCACTACTACATCAGCAGCAAGGAAGAGCTGTATGAAGAGCTGCTGTATTCGGTGCTCAATGGCTGGTCGGGTGCCTTCATCTTCGACGCCAACAGCAACGACCCGAAGACCGTGCTGTCGAACTACGTGCGCAAGAAACTGGACTACGCACTGGACAACCCCGGCCTTTCGCGCATCTTCACCACCGAGGTGCTGGGCGGCGGACGCAACCTGGGCAAATACTGGCCGGTGGCGGTCAAGTCGACCCAGCAGAAGGTGGACCTGATCCACCGCTGGATCGCCGAGGGCCGGATGCGCCCCGTGAATCCCACGCTGCTGCTCATGCAGATCTGGGGCATGACGCAGCACTACGCCGACTACGGCGTGCAGGTGCACATCATGCTGGGCCTGGCGCCCGACGAGCCCATCGACCGCGAGCCCATCGTGCGCGAACTCACCAACTTTGTGCTGCTGGGCTGCGGCCTGCCCGCCGACTTCGCACCAGATTGAGCGGGCCTGCACGCTTGCGGGCGTGGCAGGACCTCTGGCGGGCACTTTGACACCCCACGACGCCGGGTGCGGCCCCAAGCCGCGCTGGCACAGCATTTGCAATAGTTTGACCAATCGATCAAATCAAGTGGTCAAACATGCAAGTCCCCGCCAGGGCAGCTGCGCTGCCCGCCCGTGAACAGGCCTTCGAACTGGTGCTTGCGCGCAGCCAGATGCGGCTGCCGGTACAGCCCGGCGAAAGCATGGCCGACGTGCTGCAGCTCGCCGGCATTGCCATTGACACGCTGTGCGAGCAGGGCGTGTGTGGCACCTGCGTGACCCGGTGGACCGACGGCAAACCCGACCACCGCGACAGCTGCCTGAGTGCGCAAGAACAGGCCACCCACGTGGCCGTGTGCTGTGCGCGCAGCCTCGGGCCCACGCTCACGCTGGACCTGTAGACCCGCCCGCCCACCTGAAGGACAACGCCATGCGCATCCTCGTGATCTATTGCCACCCGGTGGAGACCAGTTACAACGCCGCCCTGCATGCGGAGGTGGTGCAGCAGTTGCGCGCCGCGGGCCATCAGGTCGATGACTGTGACTTGTATGCCGAGGGATTCAACCCTGTGATGACCCGCGAAGAGCGCCTGGGCTATCACGAGGTGCCCAGCAACCGGTTGCCCGTGCAGGGCTATGTGGACCGGCTGCTCTGGGCCGAGGCGGTGGTGTTCTGCTTTCCCACCTGGTGCTTCGGCATGCCCGCCATGCTCAAGGGATTTTTCGACCGCGTGCTCATGCCCGGCGTGGCCTTCGACATCAGCGACCCGAACAACGTCAAGCCGTCGCTCACGCACATCCAGCGCATCTCGGCCGTGGTGACCTATGGCCGCCCGCGCTGGACGGCGCTGCTCATGGGCGACCCGCCGCGCAAGTCCGTCACGCGCTACATGCGGCTGCTGACCGGCGGCAAGGCACGCGTGGACTACCACGCCTATTACCACATGAACGTGGCCACGCCGCCGCGCCTGGCGGCCTTCAAGGCCCGTGTGGGCCAGGCCATGGCGCGCTTTGCATGAGGGAGGGAAACATGCACGCATCCAGCATCCCCGACCATATCCAGCGCGCCCGGCTGCCGCGCTGGCTGCTGCCCGCGCAGTGGCCGCAGCAGGGCCACCAGCCGGCATTGGCGGACCTGCACCTGGCACAGGGCCGTGTGGTGCAGGTGTTGCCAAGCGGCAGCCAGCCCCACCCCGACGGCATCGTCTGGGACGTCGCAGGCGCCCTGGTGCTGCCCGGCCTGGTGGATGCACACACGCACCTGGACAAGGCCTTCACCCTGCCGCGCATGGGGGTGGTCAAACCCGGCCTGCTCGGCGCCATCGACGCCATGATGGTGGACCGCCAGGGCTGGACCGAAGCCGACATCCACGCACGTGCCAGCCGCGCGCTGCAGTGGGCATACGAAGCGGGCACCGTGCACCTGCGCACCCATTGCGACTGGTGGGAGCCCGACACGCAGCCGCTGGCCTGGAATGTGCAGCGTGCGCTGGCCCACGACTGGGTCGACCGCATCGCACTGGAGCGCGTGAGTCTCATCCCTCTGCACCTGTACGTAGAGCGCAGCACCGCCATGCGACTGGCCGCCACGGTGGCCGCCAGCGGCCCCGGTGCACTGTTGGGCGGCTTTGTGCATTCCACCAACTGGGACGCGCAGGCCCTGCGCCATCTGTTCGAAGCCGCGCAGCACCACGGCCTGAACGTGGACCTGCATGTGGATGAAGAGCTTCACCCGGGCGCGCTGGGTCTGGCGACCACGGCGGCACTGCTCAAGGAGTTGAAGTTTGACGGCCATGTGGTGTGCGGCCATACCTGCGCCCTGGCGGCGCAGGACGAAGCCACCGCCCTCACCACGCTTGATGCCGTAGCGCAAACCCCCATCACGCTGGTCACGCTGCCCATCACCAACCTGCTGCTGCAGGACGCCACCACGGGCCGCACGCCGCGGCAACGCGGCCTCACGCTGGTGAAGGAAGCGCGCGCGCGTGGCATCCCGGTGCTGGTGGCCAGCGACAACGTACAAGACCCGTTCTGCCCCGTGGGCAGCTTCGACCCGCTGGAAGCCCTGTCCGCAGGCGTTCTGGCCGCGCAGCTGGATGCCCCCTTTGATCGGTGGAGCGAAGCGGTGTGCCGTGCCGACTGGCTGCGCACCGGCCCCGCCGCGCTGCCCCTGCAGCCGGGCACGGTGGCCGACCTGCTGGTCTTCACGCAGGCCGACAACTGGGGTTTTCCGTCCCGCACCCAAGGCGCGCAGGGCCGCGTGGTGCTGCGCCAGGGCCGCGTGGTCAGCGGGCACGCACCTGCCGCCTGGCTTGTGCCCACCCCCCACACCACCAGGAGCTTTGCATGAGCCACAACCCCACACCTGGCATCGCCCAGCCCCTGGCCCGCTACGCCGCATGGCGCCGCGCAGGCGACTGCATCTACCTGAGCGGGATCATCGCCGTGGACCCTGCCGCCAGCCGCATCGTGCGTGGCTATGCCGACATTCCGGATGAAGCTGCCACGCTGATCGGCCGCACGGGCGAGTTCAGCAGCGACGTCAAGGAGGGGCCCATCCTGGCGCAGAGCTGGTACGTGCTCGATCGCATTCGCCAGACCATCGAGGCCGCAGGCGGCCAGATGTCCGACGTGTTCAAGCTGGTGCAGTACTTCAAGCACCTGGACCACTTCCCGCAGTACAGCCGCGTGCGCAGACTGTTCTTCCCGGGCGAGCCGCCGGCTTCCACCGTGGTGGAGGTCACCGGCATGCTGCCCACGGCCGACATCCTGGTCGAGGTCGAAGCGACCGCCTACCTCCCCTTGCGCTGACCTCTACATCTCCTTTCACGAAAGACCCGCCCCATGCTGCACGGCTACACCCCGCCCCACCGCTACCTGCCCTACCTGAGCTGGACCGAGATCTGCGACCTGCCGGACAAGGCCAACACCGTCATCGTGCTGCCCTGCGGCGCGACCGAGCAGCACGGCCCGCACCTGCCCTGCGCGGTGGACACCGTGATCAGCGCGGGCGTGGTGGGCCATGCCCTGGCGCGCCTGCCGGCCGAGGTGCCGGCGTTTGCGATGGCACCCATCACCTACGGCAAGTCCGAGGAGCACCTGCACTTTCCGGGCACGGTGACGCTGAGCGGCGAGACCCTGCTGGCCACCATGAACGAGGTGGGCGAATCGGTCTACCGGGCGGGCTTTCGCAAGCTGCTGTTCGTCAACGGCCATGGCGGTCAGCCGCAGGTGCTGGAGATGTGTGCGCGGGAGCTGCGCCTGCGCCACGGCGATTTCATCGTGGTGCCCAGCTTCACCTGGCGCGTGCCGCATGTGGCGGGCAAGTTCCTCTCCGACAAGGAAAAGCGCCTGGCCATGCATGCAGGTCATGGCGAAACCGCACTCATGCTGGCCCTGGCACCCGACACCGTGCACATGGAGCGTGCCGTGGTCAACTACCCGCCCGTTTTCGACTCCCCCCTGCTGTCGCCCGACGGCCGCCCGGCCTGCGCCTGGAGCGCACGCGACTTTGGCCCCAGCGGCGTCATCGGCGACCCGCTGCCCGCCACGGCCGAGCAGGGCCACGCCATCCTCGATTCGCTGGCCGTGAGCTGGGCTGCCGCCATCACCGAGCTGCACAAGCTGCAGTGGGCACCGCGCGCTGAGCCCACCTGGGGCCGCGCCCATCACACCGGGCACGTCGAGCACACGTCCGCACTGGCCTGAAACCTGCAAACGCCAGCGCAAACCTTCTCTTTTTCCCTTCGCTCTCCCTTCGTTCCACCTCCACCCCCTACCGGAGTAAAGCCATGATGAAGACCGCCTCCCGCCTTTCCAAAATTGGTGCAGCCGCGCTGCTCGCTGCTGGTGCCGTCGGCACCATGTCGGGCACCGCCCACGCGCAGGAAAAATTCACCTACATGACCAACTGGTATGCGCAGGCCGAGCACGGCGGCTTCTACCAGGCAGTGGCCACGGGCCTGTACAAGAAGTACGGCCTGGATGTGACCATCAAGATGGGCGGGCCGCAGGTCAACATCGTGCAGATGATGGCGGCCGGCCAGTCCGACTGCGTGATGGGGTCGAGCGACCTGCAGATGATCCAGATGCGCGAGGGCGGCGTTCCCGTGGTCAACGTGGCGGCCGTGTTCCAGAAAGACCCGCAGGTGCTGATCGCGCACGAGGACGTGAAGAAATTCGAGGACCTCAAGGGCAAGACCATCCTGATCGCCTCGTCGGCCCAGCGTGGCTACTGGCCCTGGCTCAAGGCCAAGTACGGTTTCACGGACTCGCAGACGCGCCCCTACACCTTCAACATCCAGCCTTTTGTGGCCGACAAGAACACCGCCCAGCAGGGCTACCTGACGTCTGAGCCCTTTGCCATTGCCAAGGCAGGCGTGAAAGCCAACACGCTGATGTTCAGCGACCATGGCTACCCCGCCTATGCCACCACCGTGAGCTGCATGGAAAAAACGGTGAAGGACCGCAGCGCTGCCGTGGCCTCGTTCGTGAAGGCGTCGATGGAGGGCTGGAAAAGCTACCTGGCCGACCCCGCCCCTGCCAACGCGCTCATCAAAAAGGACAACCCCAACATGACCGACGAGCAGCTGGCCTACAGCGTGGCCAAGCTCAAGGAACTGGGCATGGCGACCGGGGGCGACGCAGCGACCATGGGCATCGGCATCATGACCGACGCGCGCGCCAAGGCCAGCTACGACTTCCTGGTGGACGCCAAGCTCATCGACCCCGCCAAGGTGAAGCTGGCCGAGACCTACAACACGGCCTTTGTGAAGGATCTCAAGGTTCTTCCTTGATTCGATTCACGGGCTTCCATCCACATACCCCCAACCGTTCACGCTGAGCCTGTCGAAGCGCCGCGCAGGGCTTCGACAAGCTCAGCCCGATCGGTGGGTGGTGTGAAGCCCGGTGGATCAGACGCGCTCCCGCTGCCACCCCAGCCCTGACACAGCCGCCGCACCCCACCCACGGCCGCATCCATCGAAAGGCGACCATGACATCCCCCGCTGAATCTCCGCCGCTGGCACACGCCCAGGCACCGCTGCCCCATTCAACGCCCGCCGTGGAGGTGCTCTCCGCCGAGAAAACCTACCCCAACGGCACGCAGGCCCTGCTGCCGGTGGACCTGAGCATTGAGGAAGGCGAATTCGTCACCCTGCTCGGCCCCTCGGGCTGCGGCAAGAGCACGCTGCTGAAAATGGTGGCGGGCCTGCTGGAGCCCACCGACGGCCGCCTGCACCTGTGGCGCAAGCCCGTCGCGCAGCTGGACGAGAGCGGCAAGAAGATGGCCTTTGTCTTCCAGTCGCCCACCCTCATGCCCTGGGCCAGCGTGCAGACCAATGTGCGCCTGCCGCTGGACCTGGCGGGTGTGCCGCGTGCCGAGGCCGATGCGCGCGTGACGGAGGCACTGGCACTGGTGGGACTGGCCAAGTTCGCCAGTGCCCTGCCCCGCGCCTTGTCGGGTGGCATGCAGATGCGTGTTTCCATCGCGCGCGGCCTGGTCACCCAGCCCGACCTGCTGCTGATGGACGAGCCTTTTGGCGCACTCGACGAGATCACGCGCCACAAGCTGGACGCCGACCTGCTCCATCTATGGCGCCAGAAGAAGCTCACCGTGATCTTCGTCACGCACTCGATCCACGAGGCGGTGTTCCTCTCCAGCCGCGTGGTCATGATGGCCGCGCGCCCGGGCCGTGTGGTCGAAGAGTTCCGCATCGACGCACCCTACCCGCGCACGGCCGACTTCATGGTCTCGCCCGAATTCAGCCGCTACGCCAAGCAGTTGCAGGACAGCCTGATGCGCGCCAGCGTGGACACCGAGGAGACCGCGGCATGAGCACCCCCTTCCCTTCCGCATCCATCGCGTCGCCGGTGGCATCCCCCGTGGCGGCCTCCAGCCCTGTCACCGCACGCTCGGCCCCTGCGCAAGCCACCACTGCCAGGCCAGCCGGCCAGGCGGCCCCCCAACGCCCGCCTCTTATGGCCCAGCCCCGCGTGCAGCGCGTGGTGTACCCCATGCTCGTCGGCCTGGTGCTGATTGCACTATGGCAGGGCCTGGTCACGGCCATGGAGCTGCCGCCATACCTGGTGCCCTCGCCCATCCTGATGATGAAGACGCTGTTCACCGACTGGGCCGCACTGGGCGGATCGCTCTGGGTCACGGTCAAAATCACGGTGCTGGCCTTTGTGGTGGCCACCGTGGCGGGTGTGCTGGTCTCTTTCCTGTTCGTGCAGAGCAAACGCATCGAGACTGCGCTGTTCCCCTACGCCGTGCTGCTGCAGGTCACGCCCATCGTGGCTGTGGCGCCGCTCATCATCATCTGGGTGAAGGACCCGACCGCCTCCATGGTGATCTGCGCGGCGCTCGTCGCACTGTTCCCCATCATCAGCAACACCACGCTGGGCCTGCGCAGTGTGGACCCTGACCTGCAAAGCTACTTCCAGCTCAACCGCGCCACGCGGCTGCAGACCTTGCTGCGCCTGCGCACTCCCAGCGCACTGCCGTACTTCTTTGGCGGGCTGCGCATCTCGAGCGGGCTTGCGCTCATCGGTGCCGTGGTGGCCGAATTCGTGGCCGGCACGGGCGGCCAGGGTGCGGGGCTGGCGTACCAGATCCTGCAGGCGGGCTTTCAGCTCAACATCCCCCGCATGTTTGCCGCGCTGCTGCTGATCTCGCTCACCGGTGTCGCGCTCTTCGTGCTGATGGCATGGCTCACACGCGTCGCCCTGGGCGGCTGGCACGCCAGCGAAACGTCGCACGACTAGGAGTCTGCGCGGTAGAAGGCATCGAAGCGAAACGCGCGAAAACCGAGGATCGC
>NZ_JBMIRS010000189.1:0-74939 GCF_049198005.1 Paracidovorax sp. MALMAid1276
CGCTTATCCATCAAGCGCTGACAGCTATCTTTTAGGTAGCACATTGAGCCCATACAGCTGCGCCGTG
This sequence comes from Paracidovorax sp. MALMAid1276, assembly GCF_049198005.1. NCBI lineage: Bacteria > Pseudomonadati > Pseudomonadota > Betaproteobacteria > Burkholderiales > Comamonadaceae > Paracidovorax > Paracidovorax sp. MALMAid1276. Next base: position 68 of record NZ_JBMIRS010000189.1, read on the forward strand.
GCCTGCAGCCGCTGCACCAGCGCGCGGCGCAGCGCGGCGGGCCGCTGCACCTCCACCTGGGGCGACAGCCGCAGAAGCTGTCCGCAGGCGTGCTCCACCGATTCGATGGGCATGCGCACCGCCACGCGCCCGTCCGGGCGCCGCGATGCGGGCGCGGCGGCCACCGCGCGCGCCACGGCGCTGCCCAGTGCGCGCAGGCCCTTGAGGCCGGCTGGCGTGGCCAGCACCACGGCCTCGGCGGTGAAGATCTCGGCCTCGAACCGCGCGATGGACGCGGCCCAGTATTGCGGCAGGTCAAACCGCGCCGGGCGGCGCACGGGCGTGGGCAAGGCCGTTGCCGCGCGGATGCTGGCCACGCGGTAGGTGCGCGGCGCGGCCTTCGCCTTCGCCTCGGCGCCCGTCCCCGCAGCCAGCGCCACCAGGTACCACACCCCCGCCTTGAGCACCAGGCCCAGCGGGCTCACGGTGCGCTCCACCGTGTCGGTCCAGCTCTCGTAGCGCAGGCGAACCTGGTGGCCGCTCCACACGGCGGCGGCCACGGTGGCGAGGTGGGGCGTGGGCTCGGTGTCGCGGTACCAGTCCACCGGGTCCAGGTGCAGGCGGGCGCTTACGCGCTGGGCGTCGTCGCGCCACGCTGCGGGCAGCGCCGCCAGCAGCTTGAGCTGCGCCCCTTGCACGTCGCTGCCCAGGCCCAGGTCGCGCGCGGGGCCGGGCAGGCCGCTCAAGAAAACGGCCTGCGCCTCGCCGGGCGTGAGGCCAGTGAGCGTGGTCTTCCAGCCCGGCAGCAGCGCGAAGCCGCCGTGGCGCCCGCGCTCGGCGTAGATGGGCACGCCTGCGGCGCTGAGCTGGTCCACGTCGCGGTACAGCGTGCGCACCGACACCTCCAGCGCTTCGGCCAACGCCTGCGCGCTCATGCGGCCGCGGGTCTCCAGCAGCATCTGAAGCGAAAGCAGGCGGCTGGCGCGCATGGGGTGGAAAGCGGGAAGGTGGCGGAAGAACGAAATGCCAACGATAGCCCAAATACCTGCCATGGGTTGGCAGGATTTGCTTTGCACACTGCGGGCTTCTTCAACACTGCTCCCACCCAAGGATTCCCCATGCCTGCCCACCACACCGACCCCTGCCCCATCGTCGAGCTGCGCCAGTACACCCTGCACCCCGGCCAGCGCGATGGGCTCATCGATCTGTTCGACCGCGAGTTCGTGGAGACGCAAGAGGCCCATGGCATGCGCGTGCTGGGCCAGTTCCGCGACCTGGATGCGCCCGACCGCTTTGTGTGGCTGCGCGGTTTTGCCGACATGGCGGCGCGGCACCGTGCGCTCGCGCGCTTCTATGGCGGCCCCGTGTGGGCCGCCCACCGCGATGCGGCCAACGCCACCATGGTCGACTCCGACAACGTGCTGCTGCTGCGCCCCGCGTGGCCCGGCGCCACCGCCGCGCTGCCGCAGCACACGCGCCCCGCCGCCGGCACCGATGCCGCGCTGCAGCCCGCGGGTGGCGTGGTGGACGCCACCGTGTTCCACCTGCGCGAGCCCGCCACCCCCGCACTGCTCGACTTTTGCCGCCACCGCATGGCGCCCGTGCTGCAGCGGGGCGGCGCGCTGCAGCAGGCCTGGTACTGCACGGAGGAGAGCCCCAACACCTTTGCGCGCCTGCCCGTGCGCGAAGGCGAGCCTGTGCTGCTGGGCCTGGCCCTGTTCCGCGATGCGGCGGCCCTGCAGGCCTTTGCGGACAGCGGGGCCTGGGCCCGGCAGGTGGCCGCAGACCTGGCCCCGTGGCTGTCGCCGCGCGCGCCCGAGGTGCTGCGGCTGCAGACCACCGGCCGGTCCGCGCTGCGCGCTTGATCTTGGCTGGCCCCACCCATTTTTGTTCGTCTCCTTGACTCCACGGAGCCCCCATGCCCACGCCCCATCTCATTCCCATCCCTTCGCCCGCAGCGGCCACCGGCCCCGCACACGACTTCGACTTCCTGATGGGCCCCTGGCACATCCGCAACACCCGCCTGGTGCGGCGCCTGGCAGGCTGCAACGACTGGGAGGTGTTTGACGCGACCGGCAGCGCGCGCGCCCTGCCCGGCGGCATCGGCAACTGCGACGACTTCACGCCGCTCGCCTGGAACGCGGGCTTTGTGGGCATGTCGCTGCGCGTCTTCAGCCCCGCCACGCAGCGCTGGAGCATCTACTGGCTGGACAACGCCACCGGTGGCCTGGACGCCACGGGCTGCCTGCGGCCGCCCGTGGTGGGCGGTTTTGCCGACGGCGTAGGCCGCTTTGAAGGCGAAGAGCTGTTCGAAGGCCGCACCGTGCGGGTGCGCTTTGAATGGACGGGCATGCACACGCCCACGCCGCGCTGGCAGCAGGCGTTTTCAGACGATGGCGGCGCGCACTGGGAGGTGAACTGGGTGATGGACTTCACACGGCCGCTGCGCGCGCCGGCATGAGACGGGAAGGCAGCTTGGCCGTGCGCGTGCCCGCCGTTCAGAGTACGCCGGGCTTGAGCAGCACGGCCCGCTGCGCCGCTGCCGCCAGGTCGGGGCGCCCGGCCCCGCCCAGGTCTTCCAGCGCGGTGAACTGCCCGTCCATGAACAAAAAGGTGGTGGTGCGGGCGATGTGGTCCAGCGCCTCGTCGGCCGAGCCCAGCGCGCTGCCGGTGGACTGGTCCCCGTCCAGCCGGTAGGACCAGCTTCCGTCGCCCTCCTGCGCGAGCTGCCCCAGGTCCACCAGCTTGCCACGCACGTTGCTGGCCAGCACCCTGCCGCGCAAGGCATACAGCGTGAACGGCACACCCGCAGGCTCGTGTGCCGCCATGGCAGCGGGCGAAGAGTGTGAGCGGACGGATCGGTCAAAGGCCACGGGAGCGCTCCTGAAAGCGGGGGTGTTGAAAGGCTGTGGATGGGGCAGGCTTGTGATGGGGGGATCGCTCAAGGCGCCTTGCCGTCGCGCGCCCCGGCTGCGGGGTAGCGCGCAGGCGCGGGCCGCTGCTGGCGTGCGGCCCAGGCCCCCAGCACCAGTCCGAAGGCCCCCAGCGCCGCCGCTCGGGCCAGCGTGTGCTGCAGAGACCTGCGCTGCCCGCCGTCCACCGCCGTGCTGCGCGAAGGGGCGAACAGGTTGCCATCGGATGGCCGGGCCGGGCCGGCCATGTGCAGGGCCTTCTCGGTGGCCCAGCGCAGAAAGGCGCCCATTGCCTGCGGTGCCACCGCCTGGGCCACGCGCGCCGGTGCTGCTGCGGCGCCCACCCAGGTCGTGGCGCGCGGCTGCGGCGCCTGCGCCAGCCCCACCACGGCGTCGGCCACCCGGCGGGGGTCGAGCATGGGCAGGGGCGGGTCGATGTTGCGCCCGGTGTAGTTGGCCACGTGCGACAGGCCAGGGGTGTCGACCACCGTAGGCGCCACGTCGCACACATGGATGCCGGGCAGGTGGGCCACTTCGGCACGCAACGCGGCCGACAGCCCGCGCAGCCCGAACTTGCTGGCAGTGTAGGCCGCGGCAAAGGGCGTGGGGATCCAGCCACCTGCCGAGACCAGGTTGATGAGACGCCCCTGGCCCTGCGCGCGGAACTGGCGCAGCGCTGCGTGCGCGCCATACAGATGCCCCAGCAGATTGGCCTCCACCACGCGGCGGTGCGCAGCCACGGGTGTCTGGTGGAACTCTCCCAGGGCGCCCACGCCCACGCAGTTCACCCACACGTCGATGCGCCCGTGGTGGCCCACGGCGGTGCGGGCCAGACGGTCCACGGCGTCGGCATCGGTCACGTCGGTGGGCACGGCCAGCGCGGCGCTGGCGCCCTCCGCCCGGCAGGCCTTGGCCACGGGGGCCAGCGTGTCGGCATTGCGCGCCGCCAGCACCAGGCGAGCGCCGGTGCGCGCCAGCGCAAGCGCAGTGGCATGCCCGATGCCGCTGGAGGCGCCCGTCACCACCACCACCAAAGGTGACGGGGGCGCACTGGAGGCCGCATGGGAGGGCGCGTCGGAGGGCGAAGCAGTGGTCGGTGTCGGGGTGTGGCGGGTGGGAAACATGGACAGCATCACGGTGTGGGGTACGCACAAGCCGGTACGGCAGCGGTCAGCGGGTAACGGGATGGCGGGGCAGTGGGGATGCGCCCCGCCGGCTCGGGCCGGCACCATTTGCGGGCGGGCGGCTGCGGCAGCTGCAGCACAGGCACGCACATCCTGCCGTTGTAGTGCCCGCCGCGCCTTGCCGGTGTAGGACGGGCCCGCAATACGCGGATTGCCCCCCAAGGCCGCAGATGCACCGGCAGCCGGTCGGACCGCCAGGTTTGAGCCGCAAGGGGTCGTTTTCCCGCCCATGGCGTGGCTTCCGGAAACCCCTAGGGATGTCCTGCATAACCCTCGCGAGTGCGTGATAGTGCAGATCGGGATGGGCCGCAAGGCGCCTTTTTGCAGCCAATAGCGCGGCTATTGGCAAAAAAAGCAACGTAGAGGACCGCCCGAGACGCGCTATCTCGGACCGCAGGGAGTTGTGCAGGACATCCCTAGACCATCAGCGAAACCGACAGCCCTACCGCACCGCACGCCAGGACCGACGCCACGATCATCAGCAGGCCGTCGCGCACCATCAGCGCCACACCAAACAGCGCGATCGCGGCCATCGGCGCCGAGCTGGCAAACGGCAGCAACTCCAGCGGCGGAACCAGCGCCGCCAGCGCCAGGCAGGCCAGGGCCGCCACCCGCACCGCAGGGCCGAGGGTCAGCAGCTGCAGGCGGCCGTGAAACCACTGATCCATGCGACGCGCCGTGGGCCGCAATGCCCGGGCCACGCGCAGCACCTGGCGCGCGCCGAGGGTGCGCGCAGCCACCCAGGCGGGCACCCAGAGGCGGCGGCGCCCCCACAGCATCTGCAAGGCAAACAGCGCGACGATGGCTGCGAGCACCGTGGGCACACCGGGTATGCCCCCCAGCGGGGACAGCTCGATGAGCGCCGGAATGACGAGGAGCGGGCCATAGCTGCGCGTGCCGACCACGTCGATCAATTCGCCCACGGACACCGCCTCACGCTGGCGGCCGAGCGACTCAAAACAATCCAGCAGATCGCCCAGAGACTCGGGGCGGGCGGGGACAGGCGCAACAGCAACGGACATGGGCGGGATGGAAGGTTCAAGTGGCAGCGGAATACGCATGGCAGCGGCACAACGATGGCACCGCGGGGGAGGCCCCAGCGTGCCGCCGCGTCTGTCCCCCTCCTGGCGGACGACACCCCAAGCGTACGTGCGGCAGGCGCTGACACCGGTGACGGACGCCATGGCAGGGCCCGCCCTCGCCACACCCCTCCTAGGCCGCGAAGCCGCCATCCATCAGCAAGCTCGCCCCGGTCACCATGCCGGACTCAGGCCCGGCCAGGTAGGCCACCATGCCCGCGATCTCATCCGGGTGGGCATGGCGGTCCAGCGCCATCAGGCCGTGCATGTCGCCCGCCATGCGCCGTCTGCCGGGTTCATGTCGGTGTTCACGGGGCCGGGCTGCACGTTGTTCACCGTGATGCCGCGCGGCCCAGGTCGCGCGCGAGGCCCTTGGTCAGGCCCACGATGGCGGCCTTGCTCATGCCATAGACGCTGAAGCCGGGCCACGGCGCGCGCTGGGCGTTGGCGCTGCCGATGGTGATGACGCGGCCACAGGCGCCGCCCTGGGCCATGTGGCGCACGGCGGCCTGCGTGGCGACGAACACGGCGCGCACGTTCACGTTCAGCGTGTGGTCGAAGTCGGCCAGCGCAAAGCCGTCGATCTCGCCCATCGCCGCCACCATCGCGTTGTTCTCCAGGATGTCGATGCGGCCCAGTCCCCTGCACGCCGTCCGCGAGCCGGTTTGCTGCGGTGCGGCGGGTGGCGGCAGAACCGAAGGAGCGCAGGGCGGTCCTGCCTCCCTCTCCCCTTGCGGGAGAGGGTCGGGCAGAGGGGCCTGAGCGGGACGTTGTGCCTCATCACCCCCTCTCCCCAGCCCTCTCCCGCAAGGGGAGAGGGAGTGACAGCCAACACCAGGGCGATCAAAAACGAACGCGACCTGCAACAACCGGAGTGAGCGTTCCATTGAACGCGCAGCGCGCCTACGGCTTGCGCACAAACGCCACCTCCAGCCCCCTGGCCGTGACGGTGACGGGCCCGGGCTGCAGGCCCAGGCCATCGAACACCGCCGTGTCCTGCGGGCGCAGCTGGTGCAGCGTGACTTCGCGCAGGGCCTGCTCGGCCAGCACCGGGCCGTAGGCGTTGAGCAGCTCGGTCACGGCAGGCTTGAGGGTGGGAAAGTCCAGCCGCCCCAGCCGGATCTGGTGCGCGCGCAGCGTGCGGTCGCTGGCCTCGTAGCGCAGCGCAAACTCCACATCAAAGGTGCCGCTGTGGCTGCGCCGCAGCGCGACGCCCGCCGCGTCCACGGCCATGGTGGCACCCAGGCGGTTCACCTCGGGCAGCAGGCGCAACTGGGGCGCCTGCAGGGTCAGGTCGAACAGGCCCTGCACCGGCACGTTGCGCGGGAACCTGGCGGCCACCATCTCCTGCAATTGCGCCAGCGGAACCGTGTAGCTGGGCTGAGCCAGCGCGCCGCACCCCATGAACAGGGCGATGCCCGCGAGGGCGATGCTGCGGTGGACGGCGGCGGTCAGGAATTGGCGGCGATGGGGCATGGAGGTATGTCCGGAGTGGCGCAGTGCGATGGGACACGCTTTGCAGAAAAAGGTGCCTCGCGACGTCGGCAGGCCGCAGGCAAGCCGTACCGCCCGCGCCCACCGCCGAGTGCACCGGCACTCCCTCTCCCCTCGCGGGAGCGGGCTGGAGAGAGGGGCCGTCCTACTGACAGCCGCCTGCCACACGGTAAATATCAAGCCAAAAACGCCCCCAACGCTTACCTATCAAGCGCTGGCAGCTATCTTTTTTGATCTACTCAACGCCCCACGACCGCCCAGCCCGCCTGCTGGTTGGTCTTGTCGTTCTCGTACTCCCAGGCCGTGCCACAGCGGTCGCACACATAGCGGGTGAAGGTCACGGGGCCGTGGTCGCGGTCTTCCTTGCGGCTGCCGCGCTGCACCAGCTCGGCATGGCCCGGGGCCTTGCGCCAGTTGCGCTGGATGCCCTGGCAGGGCTCGCACAGGGCCATGGGTTGAAGTTCTCTTTGGCGGGCCAGGTCTTTGGTCATGGGGGGGGCTGGGCGGATGCGCTAGGGGATGCGCGGGGCCGCTACTGTACGGCAAGCCCCAGGAGTCTGCGTAGCAGAAAAAGCATCGGCTGCCGCGCAGACTTCCAGCCGCAGGTGCGTGGGGTCATCGGCCGCCACGGGCAGCTGGTGTTTGGACTGCAGGTAGTGGTGGGTGAACACGTCGAGGTAGGCATCCAGCGTGCTGGCCGCGCGCGGCTCGCCCGCCAGCTCCAGGCACAGCGAGGCGACTTCGGCGGTGCAGAAATGGTCGTCGCGGCGCGAGCGGCGCAGCTGGTAGCGCGAGATCTGCTCGCTTTGCAGGCTCAGCACCGGAAAGCGGTCGAGGTATGGGCTTTTGCGGAACATCTTGCGCGCCTCGGGCCAGGTGGCGTCCAGCAGGATGAACAAGGGGCGTTTGCCCTCCCCCTTCTCCACCTGCGTGACCACGCGCCCGGGCTCTGCAAACTCGCCGGGGAACACCACAACCGGCTGCCACTGCGGGTCCGCCAGCAGCGCCAGCAGGCCCGGCTGCACCTCGGTGCGCGCCCAGCCAAAGGCAAAGGTGTCGGCCACCACATCGGCAATCAGCCAGCCGGTGTTGCTGGGCTTGAGCGGCTCGATGTCGGCCATCAGCAGGCACATGCCTGCCCGAGTGGGCACCACCGGGCGCAGCGCGCAGATGCAGTGGCTGGGCACCAGGCGGCAGCCCGCGCAGCGCTCGCCCTTGGGGCCGCCGCGCGCCAGAAAGGGCTTGGCACTGCGGGCCAGGCGCTCGCTGCGCAGGCGCGACACGGCGTGGGGCGCGGCGGCCGCGTGCTCACCCATCCACATGCTCCAGCGCAAACAACGGCACCTCGGCCCGGCGGCTCAGCCACAGGCCGCCGCCCAGTTCCACGGCGCCCTGCTGCAAGCCACGCCGGTACAGATCCGCCCGGTGGCGGAACACGCGGTTGTCGGTCAGGTCTTCGTCGATGATGCCCTGCTCGTAGTCCTCGCGCGAGACGGCCTCGACATACAGCGCGCCTTTGGAGAGGCGCCCCAGGTTGTGCAACGCGGACTTCAGGTCGGGCGGGCTGAGGTAGGGCAGCACGCCCTGGCAGATCACGAAATCAAACGGCTCGTCGGCCACATGGTCCACCACCGAGCCCTGCTGCCAGCCAAACTTTTCGCACAGGTAGGGGCTGAACTCCACGCCCTGGTAGCTGGCCGCAGGAAAGTGCTGCGCCACGATGTCCTTCCACAGCCCGATGCCGCAGCCCACGTCCAGCACGCGGTGCACCGGCACGCGCAGGTACTTGAGGTAGCTGCACACAAAGGTGCCCAGGCGCTCCATGTGCTGCGGGTCCACCACGCTGGTCTTCTTGTCGAAGTAGAAGCGCTGGTAATACGCCTCGTCAAAGATTGCTGCACTTGCTGATTTCACGCGTTCCATCCTTTTGCCTGCACCGGGCCGACCATCCACCGCGCGGCCCCGCGCCGCAGGGCATTGCCTGCGGGCGGCGAGTATGGCTCAGATGCCCTCTGCGGGATTTTCAGCGGCCAGAAAGCCCTCGGGGTCGGGCAGCGGCGTGACGGGCACCAGCATGTCGCCAGGGCGCAGCTGCTCGGTGAACCCTTCGAGCGACCCCATCGACTTGCGGTCGCGCGCAGCCACGGGGCTCGACAGCATGTAGGCGGCGCTCAGCTGCGCCAGGGCCATCAGCGCGTCGCGGTGCGTGCGCTCGTGCGCGTGCGAGGCATCGGCGCCAAAGCCGATGAGCGCGGTGCGGATGTCGTTGCCCGCCTCCACGGCCGCGGCCGAGTCGGAACGGTAGAACTTGAACACGTCCCTGCGGTGGGCGATGCCGTGCAGCTGCGCCAGGCCCACCAGCTTGTGCGTGAGGTGGTAGTCGAAGGGGCCCGACATGTCCTGAAAGCAGATGGTGGCGGCATGCTCGTCGGTGTTCTGCCCGGGCGCGGCAATCGCGATGTCCAGGCTCACCATCTCGGCAATGTCGCCATGCAGCGCCGCCGACGAGCCCGAACCCACCTCTTCGGTGATGGTGAAAAGCGGGTGCGCATCCACCGGCAGCGGCAGGCCGCTGTCGACCAGCGCCTTGCACGCGGCCAGCAGGGCCGCCACGGCGGCCTTGTCGTCCAGATAGCGGGACGTCATGTAGCCATTGGGCAGGATCTCCAGCTGCGGGTCGAACGCGATCCAGTCGCCCACATGGATGCCGGCATCCTGCAGGTCCTGCGCAGTGCGCGACTCCACATCCACCCGCACTTCCACGTGTTCCCAATCCGAGGGCTGCGTGTCCACCTCGGCGCCAAACGCGTGGCCCGAGGTCTTGAGCGGCAGGCAGGTGCCGCGCAGCTGGCCCGTGTCGGTGAACACCGTGAGGCGCCCGCCCTCGGCAAACCGCGACGACCAGTGCCCGATGGGCACCACGCCCAGGCGGCCGTTGGGCTTGAGCTCGCGCACCATGGCGCCCAGCGTGTCGAGGTGGGCCACCACGGCGCGCGCAGGGCGCGCCTCACGGCCACGCAAGGTGGCGCGGATGGCGCCGCGGCGCGTGATCTCGTACGGAATGCCGATGGCATCCAGCCGCCCCGCCACATAGCGCACCACGCCATCGGTCAGCCCCACGGGGCTGGGGATGGCCATCAGCTGCAGCAGCGTTTCCTCCAGAAACGCCGGGTCGATGGGCGGCAGCAGGGCCACCGGGTGATTCGGGTCCAGCACGGCGGGCACCTTCTGGGTTGCAACAGGGGTCAGGGATGGGTCCAGGGTCATGGCGTGGTTTCCTCCAGGCGGGTGCGCGGGAACAGCAGGTCGACAAACCGCTGCACGGTGGGCTGTGGCTCGTGGTTGGCCAGGCCCGGGCGCTCGTTGGCTTCAATGATCACGTAGTCGGGCCCGTCGACGGCGGGCACCAGAAAGTCCAGCCCGGTGACGGGAATGTCGAGCACCCGGCTGGCGTGTTCGGCGGCAGATCGCAGCGTGGGGTGCAGCTGCGCGGTCACGTCGTGGATCGTGCCGCCGGTGTGCAGGTTGGCCGTCTTGCGCACGGCCAGCGCCTGGTCTGCCGGCAGCACGTCACCCAGCGCGAAACCTTGCGACGCCAGGCAGCGCCGGGTTTCGGCATCCACGGGGATGCGCGACTCGCCACCCGTGGCAGCGGCGCGCCTGCGGCTTTGCTTCTCGATCAGGCTGGCGATGGTGGATCGGCCATCGCCCACCACCTGCGCCGGGCGCCGGATGGCCGCGGCCACCACCTGGTGGTCGATGACCACGACGCGCAGGTCCTGCCCTTCGCAGAACTGCTCCAGCAGCACGCGGTCGTCGTGCTGGTGCGCGGCCTCAATGGCCGCTTCCATCTCGTCGGCCGAGGTGATGTTGACGCTGATGCCCTTGCCCTGCTCGCTGTCCACCGGCTTGACGACGATGGCCCCGTGCTGGCGCAAAAACTCTGCGTTGTGCTCGCTGTCGCCCGCCAGGGCTTGCTGCGGCACCTGCAGGCCTGCGCGCTGCAGCAGGCGCACGGTCACGTGCTTGTCGGCACAGCGGCTCATGGCCACCGCGCTGGTCAGCTCGGTCAGCGACTCGCGGCAGGTCACGCTGCGCCCGCCGTGGCTGAGCTTGAAGTAGCCATGCTCCGCATCGATCACGTCGACCAGAATGCCGCGCCGCTGCGCCTCGTCCAGAATGATGCGGGCATAAGGGTTCAGCCCCGCCTCGTCGCTGTGCGGCGGGCCGGTGAACAGCGGCTGGTTGATGGCGTTGCGGTGCTTGACCGCAAACACCTGGACGTTCTGGAACCCGAGCTTGGTGTAGAGGGCGATGGCGGACTGGTTGTCGTGCATCACCGACAGGTCCATGTAGGCCCGCCCCCGCGCATGGAAGTACTCGGCCAGGTACCGCGTGAGCGCCTCGCCAATGCCCGGGTGCGCGGCCTGCGGTGCCACCGCCAGCGCCCACAGGCTCGCGCCGGGGTTGGCGTCGCCAAAGGCCTCGGCATGGTCCAGCCCCATGGCCACGCCCAGCACCTCGCCGCTGATCCGGTCTTCAGCCAGCACATACACGGTGCGGCGGTCGGCGCGCGAACCCCACACGCGCTGCGGGTCCACGGGCACCATGCGGCGGCTGCGGTAGATGGCGTTGACGGCGGCGAGGTCCGAGCGCGTGCGCAGGCGCCGCACGGTAAAACCGCGCCGCACCGCCCGCGCGGGCTGGTAGCTGTTGAGCATGAGCCGGAAGGCCTCGGAGGGATCGACAAACAGCTGCTGCGGCGCCTGCGCCACGACCACGTGCGGCTTGTCGAGGTAAAACGCGATGTCCCGGTCGCCCGGGCGCTCCTGCAGCAGCTCGGCAGCGATGTCTGCGGGGTCGGCAAAGGTGTGCCCGGCAATCAGGCGTCCCCAGCCGCAGTCCACCACGGCGTTGGCCGCCGATTCGGGGCGCACCATGGTGCGCAAGCCCTCGGCCTGGGGAATGGGCTTGCGGGCGAGGCGCAGGGCGCGTTGTGCGTGCTTGCGTGTCTTCACGGCGTCCTCCTTCATGCGGGTACGTGGGTTTGCAGCCATTGCTCCAGCAGGCCCAGCTGCCAGAGCTTGGAGCCGCGCAGGGGCGTGATGTGGCCGCCCGGGTCGGCCAGCAGCTGGTCGACGTAGTCCTGGCGGAACAGGCCGCGCTCGCGGGCGGCGCGGCCGCACAATGCGTCGCGCACATTGGCCAGCACATCGCCCTGCAGGTACTTCAGGCCCGGCACCGGAAAGTAGCCCTTGGGCCGGTCGATCACGGCGCTGGGGATCACCTGGCGCGCCGCTTCCTTCAGGATGCCCTTGCCGCCCCCGGCGAGCTTGTGGCGTGCGGGGATGCGCGCGGCCAGCTCCACCAGTTCATGGTCCAGGAACGGCACGCGGGCTTCCAGGCCAAACGCCATGGTCATGTTGTCCACCCGCTTCACGGGGTCGTCCACCAGCATCACCGTGGTGTCCATGCGCAGGGCTTTCTCGACCGGGTCGGGCGCGCCCGGCGCGGCAAACTGCGCGTCCACAAAGGCGGCCGACGCATCGCTGGTGAGGTAGCGGTCCTGCACGGTGCGGCGGTATTCGCCGTGGTCGCGGTCGCGAAACGCCTCCAGGTAGTCGGGCACCGGCTGGGTGCTGTCCTGCAGCTTCGGATACCAGTGGTAGCCGCCAAACACCTCGTCGGCGCCCTGCCCGCTTTGCACCACCTTGCTGTGGCGCGAGACGGCCTCGGACAGCAGGTAGAACCCGATGCAGTCGTGGCTGACCATGGGCTCGCTCATGGCGCGGATCGCTTCGGGCAGGCGGCGCAGCAATTGCGCCTCGGGCACGAAGATGCGTTCGTGCACGGTGCCAAAGCGCTGCGCCACGATGTCGGCGTATTCGAACTCGTTGCCCTTTTCTCCGCCCACATCCTCAAAGCCCACGTTGTAGGTGCGCAGCCCCTGCACGCCGGCCTCCACCATCAGGCCCACGATCAGGCTCGAATCCACACCACCCGACAGCAGAGCGCCCACCGGCACGTCGCCCACCAGGCGGCGGCGCACCGACTGGCGCAGGGCATCCAGCAGGATGTCCTTCCAGTCGTCAAACGAACGGTTTTCGGCCTCGGCATCGCGGGCGTAGCTGAGCGACCAGTAGGGGGTCTCCGTGCGCTGGCCGTCCGGCGCGATGTGCATCAGCGTGCCCGGTGCGAGCTTGCGCACTCCGTTGAGCATGGTGTAAGGGGCCGGCACCACGGCATGGAACGACAGGTAGTGGTGCAGGCCCACGGGGTCGATGGAGGTGTCGATGCCGCCGCCCGCCAGCAGCGCGGGCAGGGTGGACGCGAACCGCAGGCCGCCGGGCACCTCGGCGTAGTACAGCGGCTTGATGCCCAGGCGGTCGCGCCCCAGCAGCACCTGGCCGGTGTCGCGGGACCACAGAGCAAACGCGAACATGCCGTTGAGCCGCTCCACGAACCGGGCGCCCCAGGCGTGGTACGCCTTGAGCAGCACCTCGGTGTCGCCGTGCGAATAGAAGACGTAGCCCTTGGCCTGCAGCTCCCGCCGCAGGTCGGCGTGGTTGTAGATGGCGCCGTTGAACACCACGCCCAGGCCCAGCAGCGGGTCCACCATGGGCTGCTGCGCGGCGTCGGTCAGGTCCATGATCTTGAGGCGCCGGTGGCCAAAGCCGCGCTCGGGCGTGGCCACCATGCCGAAGCTGTCGGGGCCCCGGCGGGTCTGGTGTTGCGTCATGCGCTCCAGCGCGGCAATATCCAGCGCTACGCCATCAAATCGAATTTCTCCCGCCAAACCGCACATGGGCCATTTCCTCCAGTGAGTTCCGCGTCTCCCGTTGAATAATCATCCAGACGTGAAATGGCATGCCCGATGAATATCGGGCTTGGCATTAATCTGGCGGGAAAAGCGGCAGGTGCACAACCGCAAAAAGCCAGGGATGTCCTGCATAATCCTCGCGAGTGCGTGGTAGTGCGGATCGGGATGGGCCGCAAGGCGTCTTTTTGCAGCCAATAGCCCGGCTATTGGCAAGAAAAGCAACGCAGCGGACCGCCCGAGCCCGCGCTATCACGGACCGCAGGGAGTTATGCAGGCCATCCCCATGACTGGCAGGGCGCCAGCCATTCAGGGAAAATACCCTGGTAAACCCGGCAGCCCGAAGAGAGATACTCCGGCGCTGTGGGCAGCTAGTGGCAGCTATTGAGTGCACACAGGTGTTAAAAGAAGCTGCTATTGTAACCCGCAGGCATTAGCAAGTCAACCCACCCCGAATAACTCCCCATGGTCAAGCATATTTCAGCGCATTACTCGCGGGCATTTCGGCGATATGTCGGCAGTGCATGGAAGGCGGTTTCCGAATATGCCGCCCGTCACGGGCGCGCCGCCGGGCGGCTGCACGATCGCCGCACATGGACTCGCTGATCTCCGCCGCCGCCCGGGCGCTGGCGGCGGGCGACGCGCTCACTGCCCTGCAGCGCGTGGCCTTGCGCGACGACCCGCCCGCGCTGGCCCTGCGCGGCACTGCCATGGCCCAGTTGGGCGAACACCCGCGCGCCCGCGCCTTGTTGCGCCGGGCCGCACGCGGCTTTGGCGCGCATGAGAGCGTGGCCCGCGCCCGCTGCGTGGTGGCCGAGGCCGAGGTGGCCCTGGCCCAGCGCGACCTGGGCGGCCAGGGGCTGGCGCCGCTGATGGCGGCCGCCCGCACGCTGCACGCCCACGGCGATCTGGCCAACGCCCAGCAGGCCCGGCTGGTGGCCGCGAGGCGGCTGGTATTGCTGGGGCGCCTGGCAGAAGCCGCGGAGGTGCTGGCGGCCCCGCCTGGCGAGGGCGCGGCACCCGCCCACGCGGCCACCCCACTGCACGCGCTGCACGCACTGCACGCACCGTTGGCCGCCGTGGAGGCGCTGACGCGCGCCGAGCTGGCGCTGCGCGCCCTGCACATCGACGCCGCCCACGCCGCCCTGGAGCAGGCCCGCCAGGCCGCCATGCGCGCCGGTGTGCCTGCCCTGCAGGCGGAGGCAACCCAGGCAGCCGCGCTGCTGGCCCAGCCTGCAGCGCGCCTGCTGGCGCCGCAGGGCGAACGGACGCTGCGGCTGGCGGAAGTGGCGGCCCTGCGCGCATCGGCCCACACGCTGGTGGTGGACGCGTGCCGCCACGCCGTGCAGGCGGGCGATGCCGCGTTGGCGCTGGCCCGCCGCCCGGTGCTGTTTGCGCTGGTGCGCGCGCTGGCCCAGGCGTGGCCCGGCGATGCGGGCCGCGAGGCGCTGATCGCCGCCGTGTTCCGCACGCGCCACCCGGACGAGACGCACCGCGCCCGGCTGCGCGTGGAGATAGGGCGCCTGCGCCGGCACATCGCGGGGCTGGCGGGTGTGGAGGCGACGGCGCGCGGGTTTGTGCTGCGCCCCCACTGCGGGCGCACCGTGGCGCTGTTGGTGCCGCCGGTGGATGGCGAGCCCGGCGCGCTGCTGGCGCTGCTGGCCGACGGCGCGGCCTGGTCGACATCGGCCCTGGCGCTGGCGCTGGGCGAAAGCCAGCGCAACGTGCAGCGCGCGCTGGCCGACCTGGAAGCCACGGGCCGGGTGCGCGCCACCGGCCAGGCCCGCGCACGCCGCTGGGTGGCCGCGCCACTGCTGGGATTCACGACGATCTTGTTACTCCCCACCGTGCAGCCGAATCCCTAAAGTGGCCGCACCGCCCACCGCACCCCATCTTCAGCGTGCAACGGGCATTCCTTCCTGACTGGAGCGTTAGACATGTCTGCCACCCCACAGCAAACATCCGCCCGTGACACGGCCTGCAACACTGCCCGAGACACCGCCTGTGGCAGCCAGCTGGGCGACACGGCCGCATCCCTGCTGCATCTGCCCGTCGCACAGCGCGGCCCCGCCGAGGTCGTGCGCGAATACGGCCCCTTCAACGGCGCCAGCACCGTTCACGGCGTGACGCACGACGGCCAGCGCGTGTGGGCGGCCACGGGCGAACAGCTGGTGGGGTTTGACCCCGCCAGCGGCGCCACCACCCACACGCTGGGCGTGGTGTGCGACGCCGGCACGGCGTTTGACGGCAAGCACTTCTATCAGATCGCCGAGGCGCGCATCGACAAGATCGACCCGGCCACGGGCCAGGTGCTGGCCAGCATTCCGGCGCCGGGCGGCGGCAACGACTCGGGCCTCACCTGGGCCGAAGGCAGCCTGTGGGTGGGCCAGTACCGTGACCGCAAGATCCACCAGATCGACCCCGCCACGGGCGCCATCCGCCGCACCATCGAATCCAACCGCTTCGTCACCGGCGTGACCTGGGTGGACGGCGAGCTGTGGCACGGCACCTGGGAGGGTGACGAAAGCAGCCTGCGCCACATCGACCCCCAGAGCGGCGCCGTGCTGCAGCAGCTGGACATGCCCGCAGGCGTGGGGGTGAGCGGGCTCGAATCCGACGGGGCAGGCCTCTTCTACTGCGGCGGCGGAGGCAGCGGCAAGGTGCGCGCGGTGCTGCGCCCCGGCGCCCGCAGGGCCGCCTGAAGATCAGAAACGTGAGGGTGCGCTGCGCCTGCCGCCTCGGCCATCACGCCGCCGGCTTGGGCGGGCGGTGCAGCGCGCAGATCTTGTTGCCGTCGGGGTCGCGCAGGTAAGCCAGATACAGCTTGCCGCCGGCCGACGCCTCGCGCCAGCCCGGCGGGTCTTCGCAGGTGGTGCCGCCGTTGGCCACGCCCGCGGCATGAAACACGTCCGCCTGCTCGGGCGACTGCATGGCAAAGCCGATGGTGCCGCCATTGCCAAAGGTGGCGGGCTCGCCGTTGATGGGCGTGGTGATGCCGAAGGTGCCCGTGGGGCTGCGATAGAAGTACCGGTTGTTGTTGGCCACCCCGGGCGCCACGCCCAGTGCGCCGAGCAGCGCGTCATAAAACTTCTTGGACCGCTCCAGGTCGTTCACGCCGACCATCACATGACTGAACATAGCTTCTTGTCTCCGTAGTGCCCCGATCGGGGCGTTGGTTGATTAGCCCGGGCATGTTACCGGTGCGCCGCGCCCCGCCATGCGCGCTGGCGACACCGCGTCTTCCGTAGCCTTGCCTGCATCGTTGGATAAGCTTTGAGGTAAAAATGCCTTCCAGCGCTTACCCATCAAGCGCTGAGAGCTATCAAATCATGAGCAACAATACCCCGCAGCACCCGCCCGACAGCGCCCTCCTCCCGCACATCGCCACAGTCCCGCTCGACAAGGCCTACCGCCTGCTCAACCACGGCCCCACCGTGCTGGTGTCGGCCGCGCATGCGGGCCAGCACAACGTGATGGCCGCCGCCTGGGCCTGCGCGCTGGACTTTGCGCCGCCCAAGATCACGGTGGTGCTGGACAAGGCCACGCGCACGCGCGAGCTGGTCGAGGCCAGCGGCATGTTTGCCCTGCAACTGCCCACCGTGCCCCAGGCCGCCATGACCGTAGGCATCGGCACCGACAGCGCCAAGACCGTGCCCGACAAGCTGCAGCGCCATGGCGTGGCCCTGTTCGCGGCGCCCGGCCAGCCTGCACAGACCACGCCCCCGCTGGTGCAAGGCTGCGCCGCCTGGCTGCTGTGCCGCGTGATCCCCGAGCCGCACAACCAGCAGGCCTATGACCTCTTCATCGGTGAAGTGGTGGCCGCCTGGGCCGACGACCGGGTGTTTCGCAACGGGCACTGGGAGTTCGACACCGCGCCGGATGACCTGCGCACGCTGCACTACGTGGCGGGTGGGCAGTTCTATGCCACGGGGGCGTCGGTGAAGGTGTGAGTTGGCACAGTGGCCTGGGGATCTGCAGAATTCGATCCAAATCAGCCTTCAGCGCTTACTGGATATGCGCCGACAGCTATAAAAACAGGAGTTCCCACCCCACACGAAGGGGCACCCACCGGCTCACTCCTCGCCCAAAAGCCCCGCCTGCCTGGCCTCCGCAAACTTGGCCGCCATCGTCGGGTTGCCGCGGGTCAGCTTCTTGATCGTCAGGTCTTCGGCCTTGTCGTTGGCCAGGCGCAGGTTGTTGGCTGACTTGTGCAGCGCTTCCTTGGTTTTCTCCAGGTCCTTGATGGCCTCGTCAATGCGCTTGACGGCCTCCTCGAACCCGTCTGACGCCAGCCGCCAGTTGCGCCCAAACGCGCCCTTGAACTCCTCCAGCTGCGATTCAAACTTGGTGATGTCCAGGTTCTGCGAGCGCACCGTCGCCAGCTCGGACTTGTACTTCAGCGAGTTCAACGCCGCATTGCGCAGCAGCGTGATCAGCGGCACAAAAAACTGCGGCCGCACCACATACATCTTGGGGTAGCGGTGCGACACATCGACGATGCCGCTGTTGTACAGCTCGCTCTCCGGCTCCAGCAGCGACACCAGCACCGCGTACTCGCACGCCTTCTCGGTGCGGTCCTTGTCCAGCTCTTTCAAGAAGTCTTCGTTCTTCTTTTTGGTGGCCGTCTCGTCGCTCTCGTTCTTCATCTCAAACATGATGGAAACGATCTCGGTGCCGTGCTCATCCGCCTCGCGAAAGATGTAGTCGCCCTTGCTGCCTGTGCGGGCGTCGTTGTCCTTGTCAAAGTGCGCGCGCTGGAAGGCCGCCGCACGGATGCGGTTGAACTCGATCTCGCAGTGCTGCTCCAGCGTCTCGCCCACCATCTTGGTCGATAGCCGCGCCTTCATGTCCCGCAGGCGCTCAATCTCGCCCTCGCGGTCGCGCAGTTGCAGGGCAAATTGCTCCTTGATGGCTTTCTCTTCCAGCTGGTTTTTGACGGTGATGAGGCTGAGCTCGCCCTTCAAGGCATCGCGCTCCTGGGCCACCACGCCCACGGCCTGGTTCACCGCCTCCGTCACCGCCAATTGGCGCGCCACATCGCTGGCCGCCAGTTGGGCTTGCAGGGCTTGAATCTCGGCGTCCTTCTTGGCAGCCTCGGCCTGCAGCGCGTGGGCCAGCTTGGCTTCGGCCAACTGGGCGGCAGCCTGCTGCGCGCTGCGCGCCTGGGCCAGCTCGTTCGCCAGCGCATCGCGCTCTTTGCTCACCGTGCCCAGGGCTTCGGTGACGGCCAGCTTGCGCTCCACCTCGCCCGCGTCCAGCTGGGCTTTCAGTGCCTGAATCTCGGTGTCTTTGGCCGCCGCCGCCTTTTGCAGCGCGTTGGTCACTTCGGCCTTGGCCAGGGCAATCGCGTCGCGCTTTTCCCGCTCGGCCAACTCAAGGCGCTCGTGCAAAGCTTGCTCAAACTCGCCATCGCGCACCTGCTTGAGGATGTCGGCATACCCCGCCTCGTCGATCTTGAAGGCTTTGCTGCAGTGGGGGCAGATGATTTCGTGCATGGCGGGTAGCGTGTGTGTCGTGTTTCGTTGGGGGGGAGCATAGCGCCGGGCTCGTCGCTGGGCGTTGCGAACAAGGCGACCGCACATCGCGTCCCGATGTCTAGCCAACCCATGAGGGCAGCACATAAAAATCATCTAAGGCATTGTTTTTATTAGCTTTTCGGTAAAAAATACAAAAATACCAAAATAGACCGAAATGCTCGAACTCAGCCCTGCCATCACCCGCCAGTACATCGACGCCGTGGCCGTGTTCGATGCGTTGGCCGAAGCCACCGAAGAAGCCGCCCAGGTGCGCGGCGGCATGTACTGGCACGCGGGGCCAGCGTCATCGCCCGAATCGAAATACCTGGTGCGCACCTCGCCCGCCGGGGCCGAAACCAGCCTCGGCCCCCGCACGCCCGAGACTCAGGCCATCTACGACAAATTCATGCAACGAAAGCATTCCAGCGCCGAGCGGCTCACCGGCCTGAAAGCCGCGCTAGATCAGCAACAGCGCATGAACCGCGCCCTTCGGGTCGGCAGGGTAGACCCGCTGGTGGTGGCGCTGCTCAACCGCCTGGCCAGCACCCACCTGAGCGAGCACTTCCGCGTGGTGGGCACCCATGCCCTGTATGCCTACGAAGCCGCCGCCGGCGTGCGGCTGGAGGCCGACGCCCTCGCCACCCGCGACATTGACCTGCTGTGGGACACCCGCAAACGCATCACCTTCTCCACCCAGCTCGCCCGGGTAGACAGCTCCATGCTGGGGGTGCTGAAAAAAGTGGACCCCACCTTTCGCATCAGGCAGGGCCAAAAGTACACCGCAGTGAACAAAGACGGCTTTGAGGTAGACATCATCCGCCGCGAGCGCACCGACGACGACCCCCACCCCATCAAGCTCAGCGACGCCGACGATGACTTCTGGGTGGCCCAGGCCCGCCGCGCCAGCGTACTGCTGGACTCACCGGGGTTCTCTGCCGTCATCGTCGCCACCAACGGCACCATGGCCCGCATGAACACGGTGCACCCGGCCACGTTTGTGGCGTTCAAGCGGTGGATGGCGGGGCAGCCTGACCGCGACCCGCTGAAGCGGCGGCGGGATGTGTTGCAGGCCGATGCGGCGCAGGTGCTGCTGGAGCAGTATTTGCCGCAGGTCTGAGTATTAAATCGGCCTCTAGCGCAATCAGGATAAGCGCAAACAGCTACGAAAAGCGTAGCAAATAAACGCTTCTACATCCGCATTTGGCTCGCTTTGCAGCGTTATTCACCGCACAAAATGCGGCGAAGAACACCGCACTCCCAAGCCAACCCTCTGCTGCACCACACCACACCTACCCCTGCGCATACCGCGCCAGCCGCTGCGCCAGCGTGCCGGCGTGCAGCTCAAACAGGTGGTTGTCAAAGTCGTAAAAGTACAGCGACTGCCCCTCGCCCTCCACCCGTGGGCGGGGCGGCTTCACCTCGGCCCCCAGCGCCCTCAGCCGCGCCTCGCAGGTGGGCAAGTCTTCGTCGGCCACGGCAAAGGCGACATGGCGATAGCTGCGCTCTGATGGTGGCTCGCCTTCCATGAACGCCAGCCACAGCCCACCCAGAAGCACAAACTTTTCACGCGAGAGGGAGAAGTTGCGGCCCTGGCTGTCGTACACCTCTTGTGCGCCCAGGGCTTCGCAGAACAGGCGGGCAGTGCGGTCTACATCGCGGACGATGAAGGTGAGGTGACTTAGGCCGAGGATGGGAGATGTGGACATGGATGGAAGTCGAATCGCTCAATCGTTAGCGCGGCAGGTCAGAGGGTGAAACGAAATTGAAATCTTGCGCTTATCTAGTAATCTCTAAATGCTATAAAAATCATATCAATCGACCAAACTCATTCTTGCGACTTGCGACCTGCGAGCACTGGCACGGCCCTGCAAGGCTCTGCGGTGCCGTCAGGTAAATTGCCCCGCATGCCGAGCGCCTCTTCACCCTTCGCGGCCGTCGCCCCCGCACCCCTCATCGACTCCCGCCAGGCCGCGTGGCGCCTGCTGACCACGCTGGGGCTCGTCGTCCTGGGTAACAGCAGCATGTATGTGGTGTCGGTGGTGCTGCCCGCCGTGCAGGCCGAGTTTGGCGTGGGCCGTGCCGATGCGTCGCTGCCCTACACGATGATGATGGTGTGCCTGGGGCTGGGCGGCATCTGGACCGGGCGCATGGCCGACCGGCATGGGCTGATGCCGGTGCTGTGCCTGGGGGCGGTGGCGGTGTGTGGCGGCTTTGTGTGGGCGGGGCTGTCGGGCAGCATTTGGGGGTTTGGGCTGGCCCATGGGTTGATGGGGCTGATTGGTGCATCGGCCACGTTTGCGCCGCTGATGGCCGACACCGCGCTGTGGTGGAACAAGCGGCGCGGCATTGCGGTGGCGATCTGCGCCAGCGGCAACTACATTGCGGGCGCGCTGTGGCCGCCCATCGTGCAGCACGGTATCGAGCTGATCGGCTGGCGCCACACCTATGTGCTGCTGGGGCTGGTGTGTGGCGTGGGCATGCTGCTGCTGGCACTGCGCATGCGCCAGCGCGCACCCATGGTGCAGATTGATGCAGCATCGGTTGCGATGACACCGGTCGCGTCGGGTGCCGCGCCCTTGCCGTTGCGGCTTAACCGCAGCCGCCCGTTTGGACTGCGCCCGTTGCATGCGCAGTTGCTGCTGTGTGTGGCGGGTGTGGCCTGCTGCGTGGCCATGGCGATGCCGCATGGCGTTATGGAATGTGTCAACGGTATTTTTGAAATTTTTCCCAAGAAGAATTGCTCAAATACTTCAACCATGGGGTACTCTGGTGTTCTCAACGTCGAATGGATCGCGTTGCTCTAAGGATGTCCTGAATAACTCGGATTCGTGAGTGCTACAAGTCCGATGTTTTCAGATGAGGCGATGGATGCCGTTTTGGCAGCACTTGAGCCTTGTTTTGCGGCCCCATTTCGGGGCGCTTGCACCGCTTTCGCGGCCCCTTGCCTGTTTTCAGGCGCACTCATCCCTGCGCCCCCAGCAATTGGTGGCGCACCATCCACAGATTGGACAGCGCAAACAGCGTCTTGAGCTGCAGCGTGTTCTTCTTCAGCCCCCGGTAGCGCACCTTGGTGTATCTGGTGCACAGCCGGTGTCGCAATCCTTCTGCGCCCCCCAAAAACAAAACCGCCAGCGGCAAGAGCCTGTGGCGGTTTGTTTTGGTAGCGACCGAGAACGCTGTACTTACTTCCCAGCCTTGTCCGCCTTGCGCTTGGCAGCCTTGGGGTCCACCACCGCCTTGAACTTCGCACCCGCCACAAACTTCGGCACCGTGCTCGCAGGGATCTTGAGCGCAGCACCAGTCGATGGGTTCTTGCCCGTGCGTGCTGCACGCTTGGCGGACTTGAAGGTGCCAAAGCCCACCAGCTGAACGGCGTCGCCCTTCTTGACGGCGGTCTGGATGGTGTCGATCAGCGTTTCCAGCACCGCATTGGCTGCGGCCTTGGACAGATCATTCTTGGAAGCCAGGATTTCAACGAGTTCTGCGCGGTTCATGGATGCTCGCGTGTAGAGGTTGGAAAGGACCGATTTATACCGCCGCCCCTGACACGGCTCTTGCTACCACTCAATGCTGCAGTGCACTTCTTGGCAAAAACTCCACTCCGGTTCTCTTCACCAGCTCCTGGTAGCTGATCGGCCGCCCCACCGTCTCGCCCTCGCGATTCTCCTGCCAATGCGCCCAGGCCTTGTTGGTCGTGGCGTCATAGACCAGCTTGTACAGATAGGTCGGCACCTTCACCCCATTGGCCCCAATACGTGGCCCCGCATCCGTGAACACCGGCCCCGTGATCACAAACACATCTCCCTTGGCCCGCTTCACATAGTGCCGCGTGTCCTGCTCGATCTTGTTCCAGGCGCCCCCGTTGTGCTGAGCGTTTTGGGGAACCATGTTCGCCAAGCTGAAGCTTTGCGCCATGGCCGTTGGCGTTGGCATATCTCCTGCAGGGGCCATGTGCCCACGGCTATAGCCTGAGTTTTTGTAATCCTCCAGCTCCGCCCGCTCGCCACTCGGGAGTCGCGCATCTGCAAAGAACCGCTTGGCCCGCTTCTCATCGGCATCCTCGATGAGCCTGCGGTTCAACCGCTGGGCCACAAACACCGGTGTCTTTGTGGCGCCAGAGTGCAGGACCGCAAAGGCTTCATAGCAAAGCTCGCGCAGCTGCGGCCGGGGCGTGATGGCGGGTGGCGCGCCGTTCGCAAAGAACTGCGGACACTGCGCAAAGGAGCTGGGCTCGGGTGTGAGCAGGGCTGTGCTGTCGAACTGCGGAGACCGCGCCCAGGAAAGATTCGGGAGAGCAACGCTGACGAGAGACAGGGCCAGCACAGCTGCCAGGCGCACACGGCCTGGCCAAGAGAGGAAGCGATTCACAGAAGAGGCATTCGAGTCGAATTTGACGGAGCCCGATTGGAGCACCGTTCACCTCTCGCTTCTGGCCCGAATGCTCGGATCCCGCAGGGTTTTACAGCTGCTTGCAGAGATGGAGTCCACTAACAGAGAGGGCCCCCCAAAGGGAGCCCGATCTGCCTGCCCGCCCCTGCGATTCAATTAATACTTCCCATGGCAGCAGCACCCGCACCGCGCGAAGTGCCACCGCCATGGAAGTCCCGCAACTGCTTTAATCCAACTCAAACAGTTGGTCTGCCAGATACGCAGGCATTCACAAGCCGCCTTGCGGGAACGCCTGCAGGTTCGTCAGTTTTGCTGAAGTCACGCTTGCCCTTGGTTTTGAAGGCTCGCCCACTCCGTAGGCGTTGGCTCGGAAAGCGGCAGCTATCGCGCTAACTGGGTGCCAACGGCCCTTTTTCATCAAGCTTTGCACCCGTTGCCGATATTTCTGTGGATTTGGCGCATTCTCCTCACGCCCTTTGTGTCGCCGAGTGTTGCACCACCAACATGCAGCAACGATGTTTTGTGCGGAATCGCGCCCTTGATCCTGGCGAGCAGTTAGATGCTCAGCCGTGCAACGAAGGTACTTTTGGAATTTAGGCTTGAGTTCTTTGGGCGTGAACTCAGGCAACGCAGGTTCGATCATTGCCAAACCGCAGTAGAAACAACGGCATTGTTGGATGAGCGCGGACTGGATACGGAGTTTGGCTATCTTGTTCATCTGGCACCAGGGGTAGTGTTGAAGCTACTCCCGTTGCCGATAGCCGGACAGGTCGGGCGCCGGGGCATCGCACCACTCGGCTATGCGCCAGGTAACCCGGACGCGGCCGGGTTCGCGTTAGCCCGGACACCCAATAATTTATATTGCTGCGTCCAGTCGGCGCAAGTACCGGCTGTTGCACGCATGCGTCATGCTGACTCAACAGGTAACTCGACTTGCTGTGCCGGGTCCTTCGCCCGATGCACAAACAGCTCCAGCGGCGGCACTTTGATCAGCGCCTCTGCCTGCTCGATGGTGCCGTGCAGCCAGGTATCCCAATCCCCCTTTTCCAGCGGCACCACCGTGCGCTTGTCCTGCTTGTCGGGCGCGCGCTTGGGGTCAGGCCGGTGCATCAGGTTGAGAACCGGCACGTCGTCGCAGTTCTGCGTGATCATGGTGTAGCTGGGCAGCACCTCACCCGTGGCCGGGTCGGTCCACTCGCTCCACAGGCCCGCCAGGCCCCAGGGCTCGCCATCGGCCCGCTCGAACTGCCAGGGGATGTGCTTCTTGGTCCCCCAGTAGGGTTCGACATACAACTGGGCGGGGATGATGCAGCGCTGCCCCTTGCGCCAAGGACCGCCGTAGGTCCATGACTTGGCCATCCCTTCGCGCCGAGCGTTGACGGTGCTCAGGCGCTTGCCGTCCTTGCCGGTGGGGATGTGTGTTTTGGAGTGCGGCGGGATCATGCCCCACTGGCCCACCACCAGCTCGCGCCCTACCGCCCCCTTTGCCCGCAGGAACGGCCCTCGGTACAGCGGACTCATCTTGTCGCGCCATTCCTCTTCGGGTACGTCGCCAAAGTGCAGCACCAGCTGCTCGCGGCCCGGGACCTCGTAGTAGGTACACATGGCAACATTCTGGCAGCAGGGAGCTATACTGTAAATATGTACAGTCTTTGGAACTCCCCGCTACCCGTGCCGTACGACACGGCGGCGCAGTCGCTGGCCTTGCCCTTGTGCGGGGTGAGCGTGCGCGCGGGGTTTCCATCGCCAGCTGACGATTTCGTGGTGGAGCGGCTGGACATCATGCAGCTGCTGGTGAAGCATCCCCAGGCCACCTACTTCTGGCGCGTGCGTGGCGACTCGATGAGGGACGCGGGCATTGAGGACGGCAGCATCATCGCAGTGGACCGGGCGATCAAGCCCAAGCACAACAGCATCGTCGTGGCCATTGTGGACGGCGAATGCACCGTGAAGTATCTGCACCAGCGTGCCGGCCGGATCAAGCTGCGCGCGGCCAACCCAACCTATCCCGACATCATCCCCCGCGACAGCCAGACCATTGAGGTGTGGGGCGTGGTGAGTGGTTGCGTGAAGCTGTTTCTCACCTGATCTGATGGACGGAGGCCAGCATGTATGCGCTGGTGGATGGCAACAATTTTTACGTGAGCTGCGAGCGGGTGTTCCGCCCCAGCCTGAACGGCCGCCCGGTGGTGGTGCTGAGCAACAACGACGGCTGCGCCATCGCCCGCAGCAATGAGGCCAAAGCCCTGGGAATCAAGATGGGGGCGCCGTGGTTCCAGATACGGCATATGGAAGAGACCCACGGCCTGGTGGCCTTGAGTGCCAACTTCACGCTGTACGGCGACATGAGCAATCGGATGATGAGCCTCGCGGCGGGTCTGGGCCCCTCACAGGAGATCTACAGCATCGATGAGTCGTTCATCGGCCTGCAGGGCATGCGCGGCGACCTGACCACCCGCAGCCACGCCATCCGTGCGCGCATCCACCAATGGGCTGGCATACCTTGCGGGATCGGAATCGGTCACACCAAGACGCTGGCAAAGCTGGCCAACCACATCGCCAAGACGGCCGAGCGCAAACCGGGGAGCTATCCCGCAGAGCTGGCCCAGGTGTGCAACCTGACCGCCCTTCCCGCCCAGGACTTGGACGATGTGTTGGCCAGCACGCTGGTGGAAGAAGTCTGGGGCGTGGGCCGCAAGATCGGCGCGCAGCTGCATCAGTGCGGGGTGCAGACGGTGCTGGACCTGGCTCGGCTGGACCCGGCTATGGTGCGCAGGCGCTGGGGCGTGGTGCTGGAGCGCACCGTGCGGGAGTTGCAGGGCATGCAGTGCATAGAGCTGGATGATGCGCCCGAGCCCAAGAGGGAAATCGCCTGCACCCGGTCATTCGGCCAGGCGGTGACCGAGCTGCCGCCGCTGGTGGAGGCCGTGAGCGAGTTCGCCAGCCGCGCGGCGGAGAAGCTGCGCAAGCAGGGCAGCTTGGCCAGCCAGCTGCTGGTGTTCAGCCACACATCCCCCTTCCGCCCAGGCCCGCGCTTTAACAAGTCTGTGGTGGTGCCCCTGCGCCGGCCTACGGCGGACACCGGCAAGCTGGTGTGGGCGGCTGTTGCTGGCATGCGCCGCATGTACGAGCCTGGCTACAAGATGGCCAAGGCCGGGGTGATGCTGCTGGACCTGGTGCCGGGCAATGTGCTGCAGGGCGAGCTGGATCTGGAGGATGAAGACCACCGGGACCGAACCCAGCTGATGGCGGCGCTGGATGCGCTCAACCAGCGCTATGGCAAAGGCACCGTGCACTCAGGTGCCACGGGCGGCACCAACAAGGGCAAGGGCTGGGGGATGAAGCAGGAGAGGCGCACGCCGCAGTACACGACGCGGTGGGAGGATGTGCCTGTGGCACGGGCCTAAGCGTGAGGGAGCTCCCGCGCTCGAGTCGGCTCTGCAGCGGTTGCGGACGGTGGCAACCGGTGGCCGGACTCACGCTACTCGCCACGAAGCAGTCATTGAACGGACTCCAAACGAGTTCCTAAATCCCGGGGCGGTTCATAGCGGCCGTTTACGAGCAGCCTCCTGGCGACTGCGATGAACGCCGATGCATGCTAAGCATGATGTACGCCCAGTGAGCGTGAGATGAGCATACACAAGAAGCCTCAGCATTCATGCGGATTGCAGGGTGACTTCAGAGCAGACGCCATAGCTATCGCCCCATCGAGACGGGGTCAGTCAAAGTTGGCACGTGGAGAACGTTTGACCTCGGCGACAGCGCCTTCAAGCTTTTTTGAGTGCCACGCGACCCCGTTTTCGTCCATCATGAACTCTACGGTGCCCTGTGCAATGAGAAAGTTCATGCAAGCAACGGCCTCACCTGTTGCCAGGCTCAGTTGCTGCGGATCCTGCTCTCCGATGGCGCGCTTAAAGAGGGCAGCGAACGCATCGACGATCCGTTGAGGTCCGGTAGACAGTGACTGACGCAGCCGCTCCAGAGCACTATTTTGACCCAACCTGAGCGATTCAAGGCGTTCATGCAGTCCATAAAAGGGCTCGTTGTGAGAGGGGAGGACCAACACATCGTTGGGAACATCCCTCATCAGCTTGTCGAGCGCCCCATACCACTCCTTCAGCGGATTGGCCTGTGGCTCGCTGGCGAACACCGACACATTCGACGAAATCTTCGGCAGTACCTGATCGCCGGCGATCAGTAGCTTCAAATCGGGGCAGTACAGAGAAGCATGTTCTGGTGAGTGGCCGCCGGTGGTGATGATCCGCCAGTCATGCTTACCCAACTGGACGTGATCGCCGTCCTGCAAGCGTCGGTAGCTCTCGGGCAGAGCGTGGATATGTTTGCCAAAGCTGCCGAATCGGCTGCGGTAGCTTTCAATGGCTGCCTCCGACCAGCCGGCGCGCCTATTGAAGAGCACGCCGTCGGGCGGGGCCTCGCGGTTAGTGTCGGCATGCATCACGCGGCAGGTCAGGTATTCCAGGCGGCTCATGTGCAGCGGCACACCAACGCGACGCGTGAACCAACCAGCTAGGCCGATGTGGTCGGGGTGCATGTGTGTGGCGTACACGCCTTGGAGCGGCCGTGCCAGCGGCCCCTGCGCCATGAGGGCCAGCCAGTCGGCAACGGTGTCGGGGGTGTTCAGGCCGGTATCTACCAGTACCCAGCCATCATGGGTGTCTATGGCCCATACATTGATGTGGTCGAGCCGGAATGGCATGGACAGCCGGATCCAGCGCACACCAGGGGCGACCTCGACCCAGTGGCGTGGTGTTGGTGGCTCGAATGGGTAGGTCAGTGCATTGGCTGCGGGATCAATCATTACTATCGTTTCATGGGGTGAGCGACGGTGTAGCCACCTGGTGCATCAGACCAAACGCTTTTTAGGATTTCAATGCTTGTTGTCAACCAACAAGGGGGCGTCAGTGGGCATATCTTCCTGGACTAGCCACTCGACTGAGTCGAGCTTCAGGCGGGTCAGTTGCCTGAATACTTCCATCAAGTCACTTTGTGTGGCGTCCTGAGAGGCCCCTGGCGTCAGTACTGCGCGCAAGGTCGCGGTTTCCCGATGCTGTTGTTTTCCAACGATGACCTGGGCACGTTCGATAGCAGGGAGCCGGATGAGCAGTTCTTCCACGTTGCGTGGATAGATGAAAATTTCGCGCACTTTGACACCTTGGCCCACTCGGCCTTGCAACATGCTGATGCGTTCGACGAGACCATCCGGTGAATGGGTCAGCGCTTGCGCCACATCGCCTGTGCCAAAGCGGACCAGGGGCCAGCCGCTGTCCAGCGTGGTGACCACTATTTGACCTGGTTCGCCCAGGGGAAGGGGAGCGCCGGTGCGGGGGTCGCAGATCTGGACAAGCCGGTCAGGCTGAACCGTGTAGCCCACTTGTCCTGGTTCCTCGTAGGCAATCAGCCCGAAGTCGCCGGTGGCGTAGGCTGAGAACGTGCGGATGGCGTACTTCTCCTCCAGCCTGCGGCGCTTGCCCATCCAGTCACCCAGTTCGCCCCCCAGCATTGCGGAGCGGACCTTCCATTGAGAAGGCAGGTCGTAGCCCATGCGCTCAAGCGTTTCGACCAAGGTCACGAAGAAGGATGTGGAGGCGCAAATGCAGGTGATGCCCAGTTCCATGATGAGCTGCGCCTGTTGTTCGGCGCCGCCGGGTCCGCAGGGGATGAGCGTTGCTCCGGTAGCGGCAATGCCCGCATCCAGCAAAAGGCCGGCTGGCACAAGATGGTAGGACCATGTGTTGAGAACGCGGTCACCCGGGCCGATGCCTGCCTGACGGAATGCATGCGAAAAACCGTGGCCAGTGTCGTCGTCGAACAACTGGGGTTCGTAGACGGGGCCCGGTGAGACAAAGACCCGACGGATGGATGCGTCGTCGGCCGCCAGAAACCCACCGAATGGCGGTGACTGGCGCTGCTTCTCAAGCAGTGCATCCTTGCTTGTGACGGCGAGTCGCGCGAGGTCGGCCGGGCCTTGGAGATCTTGCGGTGTCATTGTCGCAAGCTCATAGACCGCGCGGATGGAGGGGGCGCGGTCGTAGGCGAATTGCTGCGAAGCGCGCAGCGCTTCGAATCGGTTGGTGGTCGGGGACGTACGCATGGCGTTGCCGGCTCAGTGGCCCGTGAAGCGCGGGGCGCGCTTCTCGTTGAAGGCGGCCAGGCCTTCGTGGAGATCGGCGCTATGTGCATGCACTTCGGATGCCAGCAACTCCAGCCGTAAGGCAGTGTCCAGGGGCTGTTGCAAGCCATCGTCGATCAGCGCTTTCATGCGGCGCAGGCCCAGAGGGCTCTTGCTGGCGATCTTGTCAGCCACAGCCTGCGTCGCGCTTTCGAGTTGGTCGTCGTCCACCACCTGGTTGACGAGGCCCGCCTCCACCAGTTCTGCTGCGTCCACGAAGTCACCCGTGAATAGAAGGTACTTGGCGCGCGTGGGGCCAATAACTCGTGGCAGGCGCACCGAGCCTCCACCGCCTGGGAGTAGACCGTAGTTGGCGTGCGCGTCGCCAATCTTGGCACTGCGTGCCGCCAGCACGAGGTCACAGCAGAGCACCAGTTCTAGTCCGCCCGCCAGGGTGATGCCGTTCAGGGCTGCGATCACGGGTTTTGGAAAGCGATCGATGCGGTTCATGGTGACCAGAACGCTGTCCAGAAAGCCGATGGTGCCAGTTTCGCCCGTTTGTGTCTTGACGTACTTTAGGTCGGCGCCTGCGCAGAAGGCCCGGCCAGTGCCCGTCAAGACGACGGACCTCACGTCCGCCCGGTTCTGTGCTTCGTTGAGTGCCTGGTCTATCCCTCGAAGTACCTCTGGGGTCAGTGAGTTCATTGCCTCAGGCCGGTTCAGGCGGATCCACATGCTGCCTTTTCGGACCTCTGAAATAACAACCGGCGTCGACATCTGTCTTTCATTGGTGACTTGTGTGTTCATGGGTCGATTCTGCTTTTGCCTCGGTTTTCGTGGGTATGGGGTTTTCCATTACTATCAAGTCAATTATTTTAATTTAGAGTAAAAAATTAAATTTGTGGAATTTTTTGATGAAAACTCAGACGCGATCGCCAATGCCTCCGCTTCTTGGAATCAAGATCGTTGAGTTCGAGGGAATTGGCCCAGGGCCCTTGGCGGGGTTCATGCTGATGCAAATGGGTGCGGACGTGACCGTGGTTGGGCGGCCCGGTGCGGGCTCACTGCCTGACGAGCTAACGCCGAAAGACGGGGCGCTCTTGTCTCGTGGTAAACGGCGCGTCACGTTAAATCTCAAGCGGGCGGAGGACAAGGCGCAGGCGCTGGAGTTGGTCGCGCAAAGCGACGGAGTGATTGAAGGCAACCGCCCGGGTGTGATGGAGCGCTTGGGTCTGGGCCCCGATGTATGCGGTGAACGCAACCCGCGGCTTGTGTATGGACGCATGACAGGCTGGGGGCAGGATGGGCCGCTGGCCCAGGCAGCCGGGCACGACATGAACTATGTCGCTCTTACGGGGCTGATGTCGCTCACCGAGCAGCCGGGACACCCCCCCATGCTTCCGCCTACGGTGGTCGGGGATGCTGCCGGTGCGCTTGGGCTCGGGTTTGGAATGGTGTCGGCGTTGCTTGGCGCCCGGAATACTGGGCAGGGTTGCGTAGTCGACGGCGCCATCGTGGATGTGTTGGCCATGCTGTCGCCGCTTGTGCAGCTGATTCGCCAAGGCGGTGGCGTGGACGGCAGTGAACCCAGTGTCTTCCATGACTCGCCCTTCTACGACCGTTACTTGTGCAGCGACGGCCGATACATCACGGTCGGTGCGATCGAGCCCCCGTTCTATGCCTTGCTGTTGAAGCAGTTGGAGCTGACGGATGTGGATCCCGCGCAGCAGATGGACAAGTCTTCGTGGCCGTCTCTCAAGGCGCGGATCGCGCAGCGCTTTGCTTCGCAACCCAGTGTGCACTGGAATGCACTGATGGAGGGCACTGACAGTTGCTTCGCGCCGGTGCTCAACATGGCCGAAGCCGCCTCTCATCCCCACAACGTGGCCCGTGGCCTGTACGGCGTGACTGCGCAGGGCGATATTGAGACCATGCGGGGCATGCGATTCCTGCCGCTGCGCTGAGCAGCGAATGTGATTGCCAAGGGATTTCCCTAGCAAATTTTTTTTAATTTTACTTTAAAGTAAAACAACTTTATATAGAGTAATTTTTTGGTTGCATGGATTGCATGAAACCTGCCAAGGAGAAGAAAGATGGAAGATATCTATGTGGTCGGTGTCGGTATGACGCCCTTTGGTCGGCATCTGGACAAGGACATTAAGGCGCTCACGCGTGAGGCCACTGCAGCTGCTTTGGCGGATGCGGGTTTGCAAGAGGAAGACCTGGAAGCCGCCTTTTTTGGCAACACTTCCCAAGGGCATATGGATGGCCAGCACATGATTCGTGGGCAAATTGCGCTACGGGCAATGGGCATCGGGCGCATTCCGGTGGTGAACGTCGAAAACGCTTGTGCAAGCGGCTCGTCGGCGTTCGTTCTAGCCTGCAATCACCTCAAGTCGGGTGCTGGCGATGTCGCTTTGGCCGTTGGTGCAGAGAAGATGTTCTCAACCGACAAGCTCAAGATGTTCTCGGTGTTTGACAGTGCCTGGGATCTCTCGCGTGCAGAAGAGATCCGTGCGGAGCTGATGAAGATGGGACGCGACGTGGCTGTGCCTGAGGGGAGTACCTCACCCAGGCCGTACAGCGTTTTCATGGACGTGTATGCCGCGTTTGCACGATCGCACATGCGCACCTTCGGGACGACGCAGCGCCAGTTGGCTGCCGTGTCGTCCAAGAACCATGCGCATTCCATGCACAACCCGCTGTCGCAGTACCAGATGGCCTACAGCATCGAGGAAGTGCTTGCTGCGCCGCCGATCACCTATCCCTTGACCCTGCCCATGTGCTCTCCTGTGTCTGACGGCGCAGCAGCGGCCGTCCTGTGCACACGCTCGGCGCTCAAACGCCTCAACATCGATGAAAAACGTGCCATCAAGGTGTTGGCGGCCGTGGTGCAAAGCGGTTCTGACCGGAGCGAGGACGACTACACCAACCACTGCACGGCTTTGGCTTCGCGCAAGGCGTATGAGCTGGCGGGTGTTGGCCCAGCAGATATCTCGGTGGCCGAGGTGCACGATGCCACGGCCATGGGTGAAATCATTCAGACAGAAAACCTCGGTTTCTGTGAGTTCGGCATGGGCGGTGTGATTGCCGAGCGGGGTGATACCCGGATTGGTGGCCGCATTCCCGTTAATCCGTCCGGCGGCCTGGAGTCTAAGGGGCACCCTGTTGGGGCCACCGGTATTGCCCAAGTCCATGAGTTGGTAACTCAGCTTCGCGGGGAAGCCGGACTGCGGCAGGTGACTGACGCAAGGATTGCGCTGGCAGAAAACGGTGGCGGTCTTGAGGGCATTGAAGAAGCTGTTGCCTGTATCACCATCTTGGCGCGCTGAGCGCTGCACTCAATAAGAGACAAGAGAAATAGTATGGATGTCAAAAATACCATTGCCTTCGTCACAGGAGCTGCTTCAGGCCTGGGGCTCGCCACTTGCAAGGCATTGCTTGCGGCCGGAGCGAGCGTCATGGCGGTTGATCTGGACGAAGAGCGCCTTGCGAGCGAGGTGCTGCCGATGGGCGAGCGCGTGCGAATCCAGAAGGTTGATGTTTCGGACGAGGCCAGTGTGAAGGCTGGCGTAGACGCGGCAGTGGCGGAATTTGGTGCGCTGCATGTGGCGGTAAATTGCGCGGGAATTCTGGGTCCCTGCAAGACGCTTTCAAAGGGCGAGTTATTCCCGATGGATCTTTGGAACCGGGTGATCGCCATCAACCTGACCGGGACCTTCAACGTGGTGCGCTATGCGTCGTTGGCCATGTCGCAGAACGAGCCCAATGTCGACGGTGAACGGGGGGTCATCGTGAACACGTCATCTGGTGCTGCGTGGCAGGGTCAAGTGGGCCAGGCCGCATATAGCGCCAGCAAAGCGGCGGTCATTGGAATGACGCTTCCGGTGGCGCGGGATCTTGCGCAACACGGAATCCGAGTGGTGGCCGTGGCGCCTGGTCTGTTTGAGACCGCCATGTCTGCAGGCATGCCAACGAAGGTGTCGCAAAACATTATTGACAACGTCATCCTCTTTCCTCATCGCATGGGGCAGGCACAAGAGTTCGGTGGACTGGTTCGGCACGTTGTGGAAAACGCCTATTTGAATGCCACCACGATCAGCCTGGATGCGGGTGTCCGTTGTTAGTCGTGGTCCATTGATCGCTGCGAGCATTCCCGCAAATGGATGCGTAGACCCTGCAAAGGTCTTATGAAGGAAATTCGATGGACAAAGCCAAGAATTCAGAGTGGAGGTGCCAATGAATGCAGCCATTCAAAGCCAGCGGGAAGGCGTGGTGCTGACAGCCCAGAATCTGCTGCTGCAGTTCGGTGGAGTTGTGGCGCTGAATGATGTTTCGATTGATGTGCGCAAGGACGAGCTGCTGGCAATCATCGGGCCGAACGGAGCGGGAAAGTCTTCTCTGATGAACTGCCTGAGCGGGTTCTACCGCCCCAAGAAAGGCGAGATATCCCTGGCCGGGCGCAACGTGCGCGACATGGCGGTTCACGACGTGGCGGCACAGGGCCTGGCGCGCACTTTTCAAGGTACGCACATTTTTTCGGGCATGACCGTTATCGAGAACCTGATGGTGGGGCGCCACATGCACATGCGGGCCAATCTCGTGCAGTCGTTTTTCCATTTCGGCCCGGCAAAGCGCGAAGAAGTTTTGCATCGGGAGGTAGTGGAAGAAATCATTGAGTTTCTTGAAATTGAATCCATCCGGCATGTGCCGGTGGGCAGCCTCGGTTATGGGCTTCGCAAGCGCGTGGACTTGGGGCGCGCACTGGCCCAAGACCCGAAGATTCTGCTGATGGATGAGCCTATGGCCGGTATGAATACGGAAGAGAAGGAAGACCTGGCACGTTTCATTCTGGATGTGCGCGAGGCAAAGCGCATTCCTATTGTTTTGGTGGAGCACGACATGGGTGTGGTGATGGACCTAGCTGACCGCATCGCTGTGCTGGACTTTGGACGCAAGATCGCCGATGGAACGCCCAAGGAAATCCAGGCTAATCCCGCTGTGCTTAAAGCCTACCTTGGAGAGGGCGTCCAATGAAACTCGAAATCGCGACTCTTCCCCAGTTGCTGCGCAAGCATGCGCATGCCAATCCCAGCCGTCTTTCCCAGCGCCATAAGCAGCGCGGAATTTGGCGGGAGTACAGCTTTGCGGATGTGCAGCGCAACGTTCGAGAGATTGCGCTGGGCATGCACCAAGCGGGCGTCAAAGCGGGCGAGACCATTGCCATCATTGGTGAGAATGAGCCACAGCATTACTGGGCCGAGTATGCCGCGCATGCACTGGGATGCAAAGTTGTATCCATGTACCCGGACCTCACTTCGGAGGAGGTGGCTTATCTTCTGGACGACAGCGAAGCAGTCATCTTGTTCGCGCAGGACCAAGAACAGGTTGACAAGGGCCTGGATGTCCGGAACAAGACTTTGAAGATGCGCCACATTGTGTATTGGGACGAAACGGGGATGTGGTCGTATAACGACCCCATCCTGCATACCTTCGATGGCATGCAGCGGCAAGGGCGTGAAATCCATCAACGTAACGGAAAGATTTACGACGCGCTAGTGGATGCGGGAGCCCCCGATGACATAGCGGTTCTTTCTTACACTTCCGGCACGACGGGGCAGCCTAAGGGCGTCATCCTCACGCATCGCTTCTTAATCGACAACGCGCAGCGCTTGATCGATTCCATGGATGTGAGGCCGGGTATGGAATACCTGAGTTACATCGCGCCATCCTGGGCCACTGAACAAATATATGGCATCACCATGGGATTGGGATTGCCCATGGTAGTGAACTTCCCTGAGGGCCCGGAGCAGGTGTTGTCCAACATTCGGGAATTGGCAGTGGAAGGTATGACATTTGCTCCGCGCCAGTGGGAAAGCATGGCGTCCTCTGTGCAGGCGCACATGCTCGACGCAGGACCCATTCGACGAGGTGTCTACGAGTGGGGCATGAAGATCGGTCACACCGTCAATGTGGGGCGCTTGGATGGAAAACCCGTTGGCCTGCTGGACCGGTTGCTGTTTCCTATCGCCAATGCACTGGTTCTGCGCCCGTTGCGAGATCTGCTCGGCCTGACCCGGCTGCGCTGTGCCAGCTGCGGTGGTGCCACCATGGCACCAGATGTGTTTCGCATGTTCCATGCCATGGGTATACCGCTGCGCAACATCTATGGCTCCACCGAAACCGGGTTGCTGACATGCCACCAGGGTGACCGATTTGATCTGGAGACCGTAGGACACTGGATGAAGGCGCATCCAGAGGCGGGCCCACCATTGGAATGGCGCTTGAGTGCGGACGGCGAACTGCAGATCCGTGGCGGAAGCCCGTTTCTGGGCTACTACCGCAGAGAGAGCTCCGTAGAGTCTAAGGTGAAAGATGGCTGGTTCTACACGGGCGATGCCGTAACGAAAACGGAGCTAGGCGAGCTCGTGTTCCTGGAGCGGTTGTCGGACTTGAAGCGCTTGCGCAGCGGCGAAACCTTCCCGCCGCAGTTCGTCGAGACACGCCTTCGGTTCAGTCCCTTCATCAAGGACATCATGACGGTGGGAGACGAGACAAGGGACTTCGTGGCCGCTCTCATCAATATCGACATGTCTGTTCTGTCGCGGTGGGCAGAAGACAAGCGGATCGGATTCTCAACCTTCACCGATCTGTCACAGCGGCCAGAGATCGCCGAGTTGATCGGCCAGGAAATTGCCCGCGTGAACCAGTTTTTGCCGGCGCATGCGCGAGTCAAGCGATTCGCCAATTTTCCGAAAGAGCTTGATCCGGACGAGGGCGAGCTAACACGTTCGAGAAAGCTGCGGCGCGAATTCCTGGAGGTGCGATACGCCACGCTGATCAACGGTTTATATGACGGCTCGCACGCCGTGCGTATCGATATTCCTGTGACCTACCAGGACGGTCGGCGCGGCAATTTCGAGGCTCTGGTGTCCATCCATGACACGGACGCCGCAGGGTCAGACCACCTGGGCGCAGCCCGAAGCAGAGGACGGAAATGATCGATTTTATTAATTACCTGATAAACGGTGCGCTGTCAGGGCTTCTGTATGCGTTGATCGCCATGGGGTTCGTCGTGATCTATCGCGCGTCAAAGGTGTTCAACTTTGCACAAGGTGAGTTGGTGGTCTTTGGCGGCTACATGGTGTGGTGGACGATTATTCAGATGGGTCTACCGCTGTGGGTCGGATTGCCCGTGGCATTCGTTAGTGCTGCAATTTTTGGTTTCATGATTGAGCGGATATTTTTTGCCCGTCTGGTTGGAGAGTCTGTCTTCTCGATGGTCATGGTGACGATCGGTCTCTTGATTCTGATCCGAGGCGTTGTGTTGGTGCTTTTTGGCCCACAGGTGCGTGCTTTTCCGATCATCTTTCCTCTGGATCCGATCATCGTTGGCGATCTCATCGTCTCCCGTTCGATGCTCTACGGTGGAATTATGACCATCTTCATCGGCGTTGGTCTCTCCTGGTTTTTCAACCGGACAAGGGCTGGTTTGACCATGACGGCCGTGGCGGAAGACCACCAGGTGGCCATGTCCATGGGCATCTCGGTGCAGCGTTCCATTGCCTTTGCGTGGGTGCTGGGATCCGTGCTTTCCACACTGGGGGCGATAGTGCATTTGAGTGGCCGCTCCATCAACATGATGAGCTCCGACATCGGCCTGGCTGCTTTGCCGGTGGCCTTGCTGGCTGGGTTGGAGTCCCTCGCAGGGTTGCTGATCGCCGGTGTTTTGGTGGGTGTGATTCAGGGTTTGGCTTCGGCCTATCTCGATCCCCTGGTGGGGGGAGCGCTGGGCTCCGTCTTTCCTTTCATCATCATGCTGGTGGTGTTGTTAATTCGTCCCACCGGCATGTTCGGGTGGAAAACCATTGAGAGGGTATGAGCATGGATCCCGCAGGTGTATTCGCGACTTCTTTCGCCAAAGACCAAGCACTAATTCGCACGCGCAGCCAGGCGGTGGCATTGGGCCTGTTTGTTATCGCGCTGTTTGCGCTGCCCCTGATCAGCGAGGTCCGCTGGGTGGCGATCATGACCTCTATGCTGATTACTGCAGTGGTGGTCATGGGGCTGCAGATCAATACTGGTCTAGCGGGTCAGATCAATTTGGGCCAAGCTGCGTTCATGGGGGTTGGTGCGTATGCAACAGCGCTCCTAGCGACGAAAGGCCACCTGCCTTTCTGGCTGGCTTTGCCCATCGGCGGGCTGTGCGCGGCGCTTTTTGGGCTGGTGTTTGGATTAACCGCAATGCGCATAAAGGGTTTTTACCTTGCCTTGACCACGATTGCTGCGCAGATCTTGTTCCACTTTTTTGTGCTCAACCTGCCTGCCAAATGGCTGGGGGGATCTAACGGCATCACTCTGGAACCAGCACAGTTCCTTGGGTTCGTTTTCAACACCGATACCCGCATTTACTACCTGTGTCTGGTAGTGGCCTTCATCATGATTGCGGGCGCCTACGGCGTCGCACGCAGCCGCCATGGTCGAATTTTTGCGGCAGTGCGTGATGACGACGTGGCCTCAGGAATGATGGGCATCAATGTCGTGCGCACCAAGGTACTTGCCTTCTTGCTGGGTGCGTTTTACGCGGGCATCGGTGGAGGGCTCTGGGCTTACTACGTCAGGTTCGTGGCGATTGACCAGTTCACCCTGATCCACTCGATATGGTTCATCGCGATGATCATTGTGGGTGGCATGGGGTCGGTGACGGGCGCGCTGATCGGCGTTTTTGTTATCCGTACTGCCCAGGAGACGATCACCATCGTGGGCCCTTCACTGGTCGAGAACTTTTCCTTCCTGAGCGGAGACGTTGTTTTCGCAGTGATGAATATTTTCCTGGGTGGAGTCATCGCGGCCTTTCTGATCTTTGAGCCACGCGGTCTGATGCACCGGTGGAACATCGTCAAGCGGTCTTATCGCATGTGGCCCTACCCATATTGACCGCAATCCTGTTTTCTGCAGCCACCTTAGGCGCTGGGAAGGGCTGATCCAATGCAAAGCGCTACTACAAAAGGAGACATTTTTATGAAAACGAATCGAGCAAAGTTGTCGGCAATGGTCAAGCTGGGGCAACGCGGCGCTTTGCTGGCGTCAACCTTGTGCCTTGGCGGCATGGCACAAGCTCAGACTACTTACAACGTGGCTGGCCTGGCTGACTTCACCGGACCTTTCGCAGACATCATGAAAGATATGACGGGATGCCGCCGTGCGGTACTCGACTGGTGGAGCGAAGAGGTCGGTAAGGCGCAGGGCGTGGCATTGCGAATCAAGGATTTCGACACCCGCTATGACGTCGCCCAAGTGGCCAGCCTCTGGCCAGGCATCAAGTCCGAGCTCAACCCGGTGGCTGTTCTGGGTGTGGGCGGTGCAGATACCAATGCACTGCAGCAGCGCTTGCCTAGTGACAAGGTGCCTCTTGTCCAGTCGACAGCAGGATATGGATTCGCTTGGAAGGGTGATAACTGGGTGTTCAATGCCCGTGCCACTTACCCGCACGAAGCGGCTGCGTTTTATGTGTGGATGCAGAAGAAGTCGGGTTCGCCTGTTCCTCTCAAGGTGGGGGTGATTTCATCGGAAGTATCGCCGGCCTACGTGGACATCCACAAAGGTGTCGAGAAGTTCGCTAAGGACAATCCGAAGATCATTGAAGTCGTTGAAACGATTTATACCGAAGCACAGCCGACCGACCTTACCCAGCAGGTCAGCCGCCTGGTCCGCAAGGGGGCCACGGTACTGCAGGTGTTCAACAATACAGCATCGGTAGTGGCGACACGGCGCGCCCTGCAAAGCCTTGGAAAAACCAATATTCCGATAGTGGTTAGCGCTCATAACGGGTTGCTTTCGTCGGGGAAAGCGCTGGGTGACCTGAGCCAAATGGATGGAAACTTTGAGGTCTATGGCATGGCCATGGCCGCCGAAGGCGCAACACCGGCACGGGACTTCTTCGAGAAACTGCGCAGCCAATACAAGTTGCAAGCCGCCTACAACTCCGCCTGCATTATGGGCATGAGCCAAGCGATGTTGACGGTTCGTGCCGTTGAAAATGTTGTCAAGGTCAAAGGTGCTGGCGGTGTGACGGGCGAAGAGGTTCGCGCTGCACTGCTGTCCACCCCCATGCCTACCGAGCGCAGCTTTGGCTTGTTGCCCAATATCAAGTTCAACAATGATGCGCCGTTCCCGACCTCGGGCACAGCCGTCAACATCGGCACCGTCGAAAAGGGAAAGTACAAACTTCTCGAGCAGAACGTTCCGGTTCCTGTGTTGAACAAGTGGTAATTGCAAATCGGCCTGGGTCTCGGGCCACCGAGACCCAGGCCACATCATCTGGAGCTACCCGTGCTTGAACTGAACAACGTTGAAGTCCTCTACAGCGACGTCATTCTTGCTGTCAAAGGCATTACCGCCAAAGTCCCCGCTGGACAGTGCGTGACCTTGCTGGGCGCCAATGGCGCTGGCAAGAGCACCACGCTCAAGGCCATCTCCAACCTGGTTAGGACAGAGGATGGTCGTGTGACGGCGGGGAGTATCAAATTTGATGATGCGGACATCACAGGTGCGAACCCAGTCGATGTCGTTCGCAAAGGGTTGGTGCACGTCATGGAAGGGCGCAAGGTTTTGCGTCACATGACGGTGGAGCAGAACCTGGTAGTGGGCGGCCACATGGGCAGCGCCAGCGAGGCCAAGGAAATGCTGGACGAGGTGTACGACCGCATCAAGCGCCTGGCAGCCTTGCGCAGTCGCACGGCGGGTTATTTGTCCGGCGGGGAGCAGCAATTGCTAGTGATTGGCCGAGCCCTGATGGCCAGGCCCAAACTGGTAATGATTGACGAGCCCTCACTCGGCCTGGCCCCGTTGATGGTCGATGAGGTCTATGGTTTGTTAAATGACCTCAAAACGAGCGGCCTGACGCTGCTAATCGTTGAGCAAAACACGCGCGTTGCCCTCGACTTGGCCGACTATGGCTATGTGATGGAGAGTGGGCGGATCGTTCTGGAAGGACCATCCAGCAGCCTAAAGACCAACGAGGACGTACGGGAGTTTTACCTCGGCCTGACGGTCGATGGGGAGCGCAAGAGTTTCCGCGACATGAAACATTACCGCCGCCGCAAGCGCTGGCTGGGTTGACCGCATTGGGTCAGCCGTTTTCCAAGTTTTCAAGGATGGGTTTATGAGCATCGTTTCCAATGCATTGCTGAGCGAACAAGAAGTCATTATTCGGGAGTCTGCCCGGCGTGTCGCGACTGAAGTGGTGGGTAGCACGGCCGCCGAACGTGATCGCACGGGGGCTTGGCCACACGACGAAATCAAGGCAGTTGCCGACGTAGGCTTCATGGGCATGCTCGCCCCGCCAGCACACGGCGGTTCCGGGCTTTCATTTGTGGAGTATTGCCTGGCTATTGAAGAATTCGCAGCGGCCGATGGTGGCTTCGCCACCATGATGCACGTCCACAACTCAGCTGCGCACGTGTTACGTAGTTTTGGAACCGAACAACAGATGGCCCGCCATCTGCCGGATCTGGCCAGTGGCAAGCGCATTGGTGCCTTTTTATTGTCAGAGCCCCATGCAGGCTCGGATACCGCAGCCATCCGGACCACGGCTAAGCGGGACGGCGACGTTTATGTGATCAATGGCAGCAAACAATGGATTTCCAACGGCAGTGAAGCGGGCTTTGCGCTCGTCGTGGCAGCAACTGCGGAACCAGGTGCCCGTCACCGCTTCAGCCTGTTCATCGCGGACCCTGAAGATCCAGGCTACCAATGCTTGCGTATCGAAAGGAAGCTGGGCCAGCACACGGCCCACACGGCTCAGATTCAGCTGGACAACATGCGTGTTCCAGTTCAGAACATGATCGGCGAGGAAGGGCGCGGGTATGGCAAAGCACTATCGCTGTTGTCCGATGGGCGCATCGCAATCGCCGCCCTGGCCATCGGCATTGCCCGTGCAGCGTTGGAGGCGGCCATCCGCTACGCCAAAGAGCGCGAGGCCTATGGCAAGCCACTCACCGAACTGCAGGCCATTAGCTTTGATTTGGCGGAAATGGCCATGCAGGTTGAGGTGGCGCATCAGTACATGCTGTATGCAGCTCGTCTTACGGATGCGGGCCTGCCAACCAGTAAGGAGGCCTCCGTTGCTAAACTCTATGCCAGTGAAATGGCTGAAAAGGTTTGCTCTGCGGCGCTGCAAGTGCATGGTGGCTACGGGTATGTCAACGACTTCCCGGTCGAGCGCTATTATCGCGATGTGCGCGTTACAAAGATCTACGAAGGCACTAGTCACATTCAAAAGTTGATCATTGCGCGCAGCATCCTGGCTGGCTGATGAGCACGGCCTTTCTCCGCAGCCCTACCGGCGAAAGCAGTTCGAAACCATTTGCCTCAGTTAGCGATACGAATGCCCGCAAGGAATACAACATCAATGAGTACGCAAATTGAGGCAAAACCCAAGTCACGCCCACGCGATCCTGCAAAGAGATCGGGCAAGGGCGCGAAATGGAACAATGCGGTCAGCGGCGCGGATGAGCAGTACCAGCTCAAAAAGCAAGCTGTCATTGCGGAAGCTTCGCGCGCATTTGGCCGCCATGGGTACAAGAATGTCTCCTTGGACGAGATTGCAAAAACGCTCAACGTCACCAAGCCTGCCCTTTACTACTACTTCAAGAACAAGCAGGAACTTGTCTACGAATGCCACGAGCTTGCCATGCATTTGGGAGATCGCGTCTTGCAAGACGCGATCGCTTCGGAAAATACTGGTTTCGGTCGGATCTCGGTCTTCATTAAGAACTACATCTCGTTGCTAACGGATGAAATGGGCGCACCGGCGATCCTCCAGGATTTCTCCGGTATGACTGTGGCGGATCAGAAAAAAATCACTTTGCGTCGGCGAAAGTTTGATCAAGAGCTGCGCAAAGTGCTCGAGGGGGGTGTTCAGGATGGTTCCATTGCCCCGTGCAACGTGAAATTGGCGGTGTTCTGGTTCATGGGCGCTGTTAGCTCGATTACCCAATGGATGCATATCGATGGCAGCCTTGGAAGCGACGAAGTGGCCGATATTTTTATCGGTTTTCTTGCGCATGGTATTCGTCCCAATCAAGGGTGAATCTGCTTACTTGTCGCATTCCGGGCGACTATATGGTCGCGTCTGGACCAGGTGCGTATAAGACCCCCGAGCCACTCTTTTATTGTCGGCATAGGCATCTTGCTGCCCAGCGCTAGCTGGGGTCTCAGCGGTTGATCCCTGATGATTGCGATAAAGGTCAGGTTGCGGCGGAAGTCGACATTGACCAAGAAAACTTGGACGACCGCACGCAGCCTTTTGCTGTCGTTCAGCCGTCAAGTACGAACGGCAGCACCCAGCCTAAAGCCGCCACGCCTGAAGGTTCAGGGTTGGATGTCGTCAACTTCTGTTTGCATTCGAACGAAACTTTCTAGCTGACTAAGACGAGCCAATCCGGCCTGAGCAACATCGAAGCTTGGGCAATGTTCGATGCCGTACAGCAACTTGACATGGCACTTCCTAGGATCGTTGGTCTCGGACTGCCTAAGCTGCCTACTGCTGTTCCAGAATCTCCAGAGCCT
Organism: Paracidovorax sp. MALMAid1276; assembly: GCF_049198005.1. Lineage (NCBI taxonomy): Bacteria > Pseudomonadati > Pseudomonadota > Betaproteobacteria > Burkholderiales > Comamonadaceae > Paracidovorax > Paracidovorax sp. MALMAid1276. Next base: position 43,140 of record NZ_JBMIRS010000189.1, read on the forward strand.
CTTTCGCAATCGCCAGCGAGAGTTCCTCATGAAGAATCCCAGCCTTTAGCACCAAGTGTTGCAAACGACGTTCGCGACTAGGCTCCTTGCCGATGAAGTCGCGCCGTTCAATGCGCTGGTAGATGTCAAGCTTGGCCTGGTGCATCGCCTGCAGTCGGGCGATTTCCTTCTCAAGCCCCGTGGGGCCAACCGCAGCCTCGGCGCGCAGGCGCACCATGAGCTCGTCGCGCAGGGGCGTGGGGTCCTGCTGCTCGGCGATCCAGCGCCGGAGTTCCTTGCGACCTGAAGGCAGCAGGCGGAACTGGCGCTTTCGGCCGCGGCCCGTCTCCGCGGGCAAAGCCTCGATCCATCCTGCTTCCTCCAGCCGTGCCAACTCGCGGTAGATCTGCTGGTGCGTGGCGTGCCAGAAGTAGCCGATGGACTTGTCAAAGCGCTCGGCGAGCTCCGAGCCCGAGCAGGGGTGCTCGACAAGGGCAGTGAGAAGGGCGTGGGGCAGGGACATCGAAAGGGTGCGCCGGGAGGAAACTGCAAAGGCCGCCATCTTGCCTGAATCGGGAGGGTTCTTCATTGTTTATGCAACCAGTTGCATAAATGCGGGATACTGGCTATATTTGTGCAACTGGTTGCATAAAAAAGAAAGAGACCTGCGATGAACGCCATCCTGAAACCCGCCCCGGCCCCGCTGAAATCTCCGGCTGACAGCAATAGCCCCTATCCACACCTGCATGCCCCGCTGGACCTGGGCTTCACCACGCTGAAGAACCGCGTGCTCATGGGCTCCATGCACGTGGGGCTGGAGGAGGTGGCCAACGGCTTCGAGCGCATGGCAGCTTTCTATGCCGAGCGCGCGCGCGGCGAGGTCGGGCTCATCGTCACGGGCGGCATTGCACCCAACGAGCGCGGTCGGCCCATGCAGGGCGGGGCCATGCTGGTCAACGAGCACGAGGCCGCGCAGCACCGCAAGGTGACCCAGGCCGTGCATGCTGAGGGCGGCAAGATCGCGATGCAGATCCTGCACTTCGGTCGCTATGCCTACCACCGCGACCTGGTGGCCCCGAGCGCGCTGCGCGCACCCATCAACCCCCACGTGCCACATGCGCTCACCGCTGATGAGGTGGAGCAGACCATCGAAGACTTCGCGCGCTGCGCCGCGCTGGCCCAGCACGCGGGCTACGACGGGGTGGAGGTCATGGGCTCCGAGGGCTACCTGATCAACGAGTTCATCGCTGCGCGCAGCAACCACCGCGATGACGCCTGGGGCGGCAGCTACGCCCACCGCATGCGCTTTCCGGTGGAGATCGTGCGGCGCACGCGCGAGCGCGTGGGGCCGAACTTCATCATCATCTACCGCCTGTCCATGCTCGACCTGGTGGAGGGCGGCTCCACGCTGGCCGAGGTGATCGAGTTGGCCCAGGCCATCGAGGCGTCGGGCGCCACCATCCTGAACACCGGCATCGGCTGGCACGAGGCACGTATCCCCACCATCGCCACCAAGGTGCCGCGCGCGGCCTATGCGTGGGTGACAAAGCAGGTGATGGGGCAGGTGGGCATACCGCTCATCACCTCCAACCGCATCAACACGCCCGAGGTGGCCGAGCGCCTTCTGGCCGAGGGCTTTGCCGACATGGTCTCCATGGCGCGGCCCCTGCTGGCCGATGCCGACTTCGTGCGCAAGGCGCGCCAGGGCCGGGCCGACGAGATCAACACCTGCATCGCCTGCAACCAGGCCTGCCTGGACCACACCTTCGGCGGCAAGATCACCAGTTGCCTGGTCAACCCCCGCGCATGCCACGAGACGGAACTGGTCATCGCCCCCACCGCCGCCAAGAAGCGCATCGCCGTGGTCGGCGCCGGTCCGGCCGGCCTGAGCTTTGCTGTCACGGCCGCCCAACGCGGCCATGCAGTGGTGCTGTTCGATGCGGGCAGCGAGATCGGCGGCCAGCTCAACATCGCCAAGCAGGTGCCGGGCAAGGAGGAGTTCTACGAAACCCTGCGCTACTACCGCCGCCAGCTGGAGCTGCACGGTGTGGAGGTGCGCCTGAACACCCGAGTAGAAGCGGCCGACCTGGCGGGCCAGGGATATGACGAGGTGGTGGTGGCCACAGGCATAAAGCCGCGCACCCCGGACATCGAAGGCATCGACCACCCCAAGGTGCTGAGCTACCTGGACGTTCTGCGCGACAAGAAGCCGGTGGGCCGGCGCGTGGCCATCATCGGCGCGGGCGGCATCGGCTTCGACGTGGGCGAGTACCTCACGCACGAAGGCGAGAGCGGCGCGCTGGCACCTGCCAAGTTCAATGAGGAGTGGGGCATCGACCCCGCCTATGCCCAGGCCGGCGGTCTGCGCCCTGCACAGGTGGAAGCCCCCGCGCGCCAGGTGCACCTGCTGCAGCGCAAGAGCAGCAAGGTCGGCGATCAGCTGGGCAAGACCACGGGCTGGATCCACCGCACCTCGCTCAAGGCGCGCAACGTGGGCATGAGCTCGGGCGTGGCCTATGAGCGCGTGGACGATGCGGGCCTGCACATCACCATCGATGGCGGCGCACCCCAGGTGCTCGACGTCGACCACATCGTAGTCTGCGCCGGCCAGGAGCCGCTGCGCGCGCTGTACGACGCGCTGGTGGCCGCGGGCCAGAGCTCCCACCTCATCGGCGGTGCCGACGTGGCGGCCGAACTCGACGCCAAGCGCGCCATCCTGCAGGGCACGACGCTCGCCGCATCCATCTGACTGATTTTCGATTTATCCCCAGGAGACACACCATGACCGAAGCACCGAAGAACATCCACCCCGCCGTCGCCCGCTCGCTCGACACCTGGCACCACATGGTGGCCAGCCGCGACCTGTCGAACCTGCTCTCCATCGTGCATCCCGACGCGGTGTTCCGCTCGCCCATGGCGAACACGGCTTACACCTCGGCCCCGGCGCTGATGCTGGCCCTGTCCACGGTGATCCAGGTGTTCGAGGACTTCACCTACCACCGCCAGCTGGCCACCGACGACGGCCTGAACATCGTGCTGGAGTTCAGCGCCCGCGTGGGCGACAAGCAGCTCAAGGGGATCGACCTGGTGCGCTTCAACGAGCAAGGCCAGATAACAGAGTTCGAAGTCATGGTGCGCCCTTTGAGCGGCCTGCAGGCCCTGGGTGCCGAGATGGGGGCGCGGCTGGGCGACAAGCTTCCGGCCTTCAAGGCAAAGGCTTGAAGCGTTCGTAAAAGAAAAGACAGGAGACAAAGCCCATGACCGCCACCACCGCACCGCCAACTTTCGCGCCTTGGGAGAGTTCCTACCCGCCAGCCCTGCGCAACTACCAGCTCGACTTGGCGGCGCTGCCCGCCAATGCTGCGCAGCTGGCCACGCAGGCCGCGGCGGACCACGGGGACCAGCCCGCATTCACATTCGTACTGCCCACGGGCGCGAACGTGGTGCGCAGCTTTCGCGAGATCGATGCCCTGTCGGACGCCTTCGCCGTCTGGCTGGTGCGCGAGCAGGGCCTGCAGGTGGGCGATGTGCTCGCGCTGCAGTTGCCCAACAGCCTGCACTATCCCATCGCGGTGTTCGGTGCGTGGAAGGCCGGGGTCATCGTGACCAACGTGAACCCGCTGTACACCGGGCGCGAGCTGCGCCTGCAGCTCGAAGACAGCGGCGCGCGGCTGCTGTTGGTGTGCGACATGTTCCTGCCGGTGGCGCGGCCTGTTGCAGAAGAGTTGGGATTGCCGGTGTTGACGGCCAGCCTGTGGGACTTTTTTGAGGAACCCGTGGCCTCAGCCATCCGCGCCAAGATGGCGGGGCCTGCCGACCCCGCCGCGGTGCCGCTGCCGCGCATGGTCGATGCGCTGGCGCAGGGCAAGGCGCTGGCACCTGTCGACCACCGCAGCCACCCCGTGGCGGTGTATCAGTACACGGGCGGAACCACCGGGCGCAGCAAGGGCGCGGTGATCACGCACGGCAACATCCTGGCCACCCTGCGCATCACGCGCGATTTTCTGGATGCCTACGACGGCCCCCAGCGCGGCGAGACCATGCTCACCGGGCTGCCCATGTACCACGTGTTCGCTTTCATGGTGAACTTCCTGGTGTTCTTCCAGGTGGGGGCGCGCAACCTGCTGGTGCCCAACCCGCGCCCCATGTCCAACCTGCAAAAGACCTTCGAGCAGTTCGACGTGCAGTGGACCGCCGGGGTGGACACGCTGTTCGCTGGCCTGATGGCCGAGCCCTGGTTCCAGGCCAGCCCACCGAAGCTGCGCTACGCGTTTTCGGGTGGCACGGCCTTGCGTACATCGACCGCGCAGGCCTGGCAGGCGCTGGTCTGCCCCATCATCGAAGGCTATGGCATGACAGAGACGTCCTGCATCGTCTCGTGCAACCCGCCCTCGGCCACGCCGCGCCTGGGCACCGTGGGTGTGCCCATGCCTGGTTGCCGCGTGCGCGTGGTGGATGATCAGGGGCGCGACCTGCCCCAGGGCGAGCGCGGCGAGCTGCTGGTGCGGGGCCCGCAGGTCGTGGCCGGCTACCTGCATGCGCAGGCCGACAGCGCCAGTGCGATCAAGGACGGCTGGCTGCACACGGGCGATATCGCGCAGCTGGAAGAGGGTGGCTACATCCGTATCGTGGACCGCAAGAAGGACATGATTTTGGTCTCGGGCTTCAACGTCTACCCCAACGAGGTGGAGGACGTGCTGGCCGCCCACCCCGGCATCGCCGAGGCCGCCGTCATCGGTGTGCAGGATGCCGCCACCGGCGAGGCCGTACGCGCCTTCGTCGTGCCGCGCAACCCCACGCTCACGGTCGAGGACGTGGAGCGCCACTGCCGCACCCAGCTCACGGCCTACAAGGTGCCGCGACAGATCGTCTTCCGCGATCAACTGCCCAAGTCGCCGGTGGGCAAAATCCTCAGGGCTTCGCTGCGCGAAGCAATGTGATCGTGGTCTGATGCGCGCTGCGGCTCTTGCAGACTCGATTTACAGGTACGGCGGCAATGCAGCGGGAGCTGCCGGTCAACCCTGAAAGGTCGCACTGCAACATGGCCGGCGATGGAAGCCGCACAGCGGTCATTCGATAGCGCCAGCGATCGACCCATAGCAGGCGTTCCGCGCCCGCGGGAAGCGGTCCATCGTGGGGTGCAACTTTGTTCGGCGGTTCTCCCGGCGCGCACACTGTCAGTCTGTCAGTATGTGTCGGTAGAGGCCGTGTCATGAACGGCCTGCTGTCGATATTGGCCGGACTGAAGAAGGCGAAACCAGCGGTGATCCGCCACCGGGAGTGTTGTAGTCAGGCGATTGACGATGGCACTCGTGCGCGCGCCACAGTTATCCGGCCAGACCACAGCCGCACTTCTTGAACTTCTTGCCTGAACCACAGGGACAGGGCGAATTGCGCCCGATCTTTACTCCAGCGGAAATCGGCGTGTCTTGTCTGATGGCCAGAGGACGCACTCCGGGGCGCCACTGCTGCAGCGGATTGGCTTTGATCCGCGCGATCAGTTGGCGTTGGCTCGCGAGGGTCATCCGGGCCTGGGGCGTTAGGCCGGCCGCGTACACCTGCAGCCGCTCCATCTCGCTCTCAGCCTCTGCGTGCAAGCCGCAGTAAGCCAGAACGACGGCGTACTGCGCACGGACATCCAAGTGTCGATTCAGCAGTTGGTTGTCCACGACCACTGGCATCACGTGTTGCTCAAGAATCTCCCGCGCGCCGACGAAATCATGTCGTGCGACGAACTCGTCAGCGAGGTCTTGCCCGACACGTATCAGCGAGTCGATGGCGCCGGCGATACCGTAGAACTTCATGGCATGGATTCGCGCGAATGGCGCGAGCACGTGCAACTTGCCGGCCACCATGGCTTTGAGTTCGAGCGCATCCGCGAGTCGCTTGATGTCCGCGTGATCAAGTCCCGGCTTGTTGATGAGCGCCCAGAGCGCGGCTTGCTTCGCGCCGACAACCTGCTCGAGCCGAATGCCGAGAACCGCGAACGTCTCGTCGATCACCTGATCGACCACGCCCATCGCGCTTTCGTAGCGCTCAAGGCGAAAGAGCGCCGCTGCCGCGCTGTAGAGGGAAACCCGTCGGTGGACAGGCTTGTCCGGCAATCGGCTGTCCAGCTCGCGAATCGCGCGCCAAACCCCCTCCTCGTCACCTTGATTCGAGAAATGGAGCATGCGCTTCATCAGGAAGGACAGAACTTCCTCCTCACCGAGCGCGCCGCTATCGATTAATTGCTCCATCGCCTCCAACCTAGGCGCCAGACGATCCATGTGCCCGAGCTTCATGTCCGAGAAGACCAGACCATCGAGAGCCCAGTACCGCTGCTCCGGATCTGATTCGTTTTTGGCGACCAGCGTCTCCAGACCGTGCCAGACCTCTACTGCCACGCCCATTTCGTGGAACATCTCTTCGCCGATAAGGTCCACCAGCGTCTTGACGTCCCCAGTGGCCAGCAGCAGCCGCGTGTAGAGCGAGAAGCGCGCCGTGTTGCGATCACGATTGAACGCCATGACCATCAGATCCTTGAGGGCAACACGAGCCCGTGATGCGACCTCTGCGGGCATGCCCGACAGGTGCTGGCTCCCGACAACACGGATGGCGTCATGCAGTCGGATCTCCTTGTTGCCATAGATCTCCACCACCCCAGCGGGTCGCAGTGACCGGATCACTCCAGCAACCGCTTGCTCGTTCATCTCAAGGGCCGCGTCCAGCAGCTTGTTGATCTCGGCTGGTAGCAGGCCAATATCGGACAGGCTCAGCACCGCAATCGTCTGTTGTGCGGCGGGGTGAAATGCGTAGAACACCTTCGCCAAGATGACCTCTTGTGCGGTCTGGGTCAGGTTCGTTAACGCTTCGACGGCGTCGCACATCTGGTCGATGCGCCCTGAGTACTCTTCGCGAGCAATCGTGACGGCACTCCTGACGAACAGAGGCATGCCAGCCGTCAGTATCTTCAGGCGCCCCATGGTGACCGCATCCCCTCGACACCCCCAACCGACAACCGCCGCCGCAACATCGTCAACACCCCACCCCTTCAGCGGCTCTCGCGTCAATCCCAGAAGGGCTTCGATCTCGGGCAACGTCCCAAGCGGCTGCGCCAGGAGCACGAACTTCAGCGCCGACGTGGCATCGATCATGCGCTTGAGGCTATCAGCCGAAACACAATGCACGTTGTCCAATACAACGGTCGGCGAGAGCCTCAAGCGCTCGAGATAGATGTCCAACTGGCGAAGTGACTCGACGCCAGTGGCGCCCGGCAGCAAGATCTTGCGCACCGCATCTGGTCCGGCGCCGGCCAACTTGGCGGCCAGCTCACGCACCAGCGAGAGGGCGAGGGCCTCCCCCGGCGTCTCGGCGCAATCGAAGTACGCGCAGATGTGCCTGCTCAAGGCGGCCGCCTGTGAAGCCCACGCAGTCTTCCCGGCGCCCGAGAAGCCGGAAACGATCCGGACTCGGGAGCTCGAGTCGATTTGAGGTTCGTTCTCCTGCGGGCGGTACTGCTCGGGCGGTGCCGGGAAGTCCTGCAGTTGGATCAGGATCTGGTCCAGCAGTGACGGGAAATCCGCGACCAAGAAGGTGTGATCCGCATGGGGCGCTTCCCCGGCGGCCGCAGCCTGGACGCGGCCGGCCAGTTTCCAAACGAGGGAGTCGGGCGCCAGCATCGCAAGTGGGACTGCGGTGGCTCGGTCGACGCACCATGCGACTGCCTCATCGATATTCGCCCAAGCCGGTGGAAGTTGCCCGAGGTCACCAGAACACACGCGGCCTGGCCACAGGATCTCTACGTCGCCCGCCAGCTTTCCTGTCTCGACCTGTTCAGCCAATGTCGGCCCTAAGGCTCGGTTGACCACCACCACGCACGTTGCGCGCCCCTGCCGACGGCCCTGCTGGTGCTCTTGCCGCAGGCTATCGAATCGTTCCATCGTCGAGTTGATGTCGGCCGGCATGATCGGCTGGCTACGCGTCTTGACCTGGATGTAGCAGCGCCCCGCTGGTGTGACGAGCTCGATATCTTCGTCCCGCTCGACAACCACGGACGTAGCGCCGGTCTGTTCTGAAGTCAGAAGGCACGCGGCAGCATAGAGATGCTGATAGAGGAAGCCCCGGTGTACCGCCGCAATGCGGATCTCCTGGGCTGGATCGAGCGTCGGGGTGTGGGGCATATGGGAAAGAAGTCTTGGTTTCGGTCCTCGCGGGGGGCATTTGCCAGCAGTAGCTGATCACCCCATCTGGGATGCAACACCTATCCTGCCCACGGCTAACGGCAGAGCGAGCGTACATGTCATTTTGGGGCTCGCCGCCCAGCCGTACCTCAACCAACGCCGGACCGATGCGCTCGAAAGCCAACTTCCCGGGCGGCTCTACTCTATATTGGGCGACTTCAACACCAAGACAGCGCGGGGCAACGATTCAGCGCCTTACCCAGGGATCCGACGGATGGCAGGACAACGATTGACGGGAGCGGCTGCGCAGACCGAGGCCATGCGGGCGCTGGCCCACTCTCGTGCCGGCATCGAATCGTCCCTGGCGCCCTTCGAGCCAAGAAGCACATTCGCGGTCTGGTTCTCGACCTTCCGTGGCATCGAAGAGCTGATCAACCTACCGGGAGAACTGCGTGGCGAGCCGCTCCTCGACGAGATTGGTGGACTGGCTCTCCTGGACATGGCCGGAGCCCTCAGGGCACTGCCATCCATCAAAGCAGGACTGGAGTCACGCTTCTCCCGATTGGTGGCGAAGAGGCTCATGCAGACGCTTATTCAACTGCAAGCCATCGCCCTGTCGTTTGCAATGCATCAGCTGCCTGCAGCTCGGGAATTGGCAACCGTCGGTACGGCCATCGGCTACCTACAGTCCCGCCGTCGGCATCTACTGGCTTTCCTTCACACGATTCCTGGTGTCTGCCGAGGAACTCAGCGGCTGCACGAACTGGACGGCCTCAACCAGTTCCTCTACCTCATTGAGACCGCCGGCCTGGGGACAACGTCAATGCATCACAACCTGATGCTGGCCCTGGTGTACCCGGACTTCGCCTTAGATGTCGACGCGGTGGGAATCTTGGCAAGTCACAGCTTCAACGGACTGGACGCGTTGTTTCTGGAGCCCGAGCGAACAGCCATCACCGAAATGGCCGATGTCGACCTCAGCGTGGTGAAGCGTGTTTCAGTAAACCGCCGACTGATTTTTTCCAAGGCCGAGCTGGAGAACAATCTCGCGCTCATGGCCGCGGCGTATGCGGAGTTCAACCTCCACAAAACGTCATTTGGTCAGTTGGCCGCGTTCATCCGCAGCTTGCTCTCTCTCGTTGTGGACGAGTATTTCGTTCGGCTGACAGTTAAGCGCTTCGACGAGTTGTGTTCCGAGCAGAAGCTACCCGACGCCCTTATAGGGGCGCTTGTCGTTCAAGGCGCCGACTACGTCGACAACACCAGCACTTACGCGCCGTTCACGCGTGTCGGCGGCGACCTAGTCACTTCGATTACCCTGCTCAATCGATTCGCGAACCACTGGAAGAGTGTCTGTCTGAACCGCGTTCGTCGATATCAAATCCGCTCTGGATTCATCTTCGAGAAGTCGGTCAAAGCAGCTCTGCGGACCCAAGGATTCGACGTTACGGAGATCAAGAGAGTGGAGCGCGCGGAGTTCGACGTCGTTGCGACGCTCGACGGCGTGATCTACAACGTTCAGTGCAAGAACAACCTCGTTGACTTGAATCGGATCGAGACCGACGTACGGAGGTTCGTTCGCTACAACCGCTCTCTTGACCTGGCCTACAGGAAGGCCCTCGCGAAGGAGCGCGCGCGCGAGCAAACGCTCTTGCGGGAGTTGGGCCTTACCGCAATCAAGCACTTCGTTGTGAGCCGCTATCCCGTTGCAACGCAGAACCCCTACGTTTTGGCCTTCGGCGAAATCTCGCGGTTCAGGGATATTGCGGTCGGGACGTGAGACCGATAGCTGTCCGGCAGCCGGCTGGCGAGTAGCTGGGGTTATTCCGGTCGCCCGAGTGTCTGTATTGCGTCGCGATACTGAACGACTGTTTGTGGCCGGTCGAGCCCGACGACTTTCCGAATTGCTTGTCCTACACCTGCCGCTCAGGAGGTGCCCTCCTGAACGCCCGCTTTTGGTCGATGCAGGTGGCCGACGCGGCACCCGCACCCGACCACAAGGGGAAGTTCGCGAGTGACTGCTTCAGTTAGGCTATCACTCAACATAGAAATACGAGTTCTCTGATGCCGCAATATCTCCGAACCAGCAGTGTCCGACTCATTGAAGCCAGCCAGGAAGCATTGCATCTGGCATTTGTCGGATTGGGATTGCCTGCACGTCAAGAGCTTCGCGTTGGGGCTGCACAATTCGCTGCGTCGGCGGGGCTTATCGGTGTTGCGGTTGAACAAGCGCTGTCCGCCATATTGGTGCAGGTGCTGGGCGAAGATGCGTTGATGGCGAGTCGGACTCAATTCAAGTCTGCGCGTGAAGTGCTTCAAGACGTTCGATCTCTGTTGGTAGCCCCTCCGCCGCGGGCTTCGTTCCTGACCTATGGTCTTCTAGACGCTGCTGCTCACCGCCAGGAACTCCACAGAGCCACAGAAGGATTCACGCTCATTATTGGCGAACGTGCGGCGGGCCTTCACGCAGGTCAAGGTCCATCGCGTGCCGTCGCCATGGTGCAGGCGCAGAAGGTGCTTGTCTTTTACGACCTGTTAGCGCGTTCGAGCCGCGTCCGACCGTATCTTGAACAACGTCCTCGCTCGCCAGAAAGCACACTTGATACAGAGGTCATTGTCGATGACTTGGCTCGGCGCTTCATCGAAGCTGAAACGCTGGGGGAGCGGAGCGCCGCCCTGCGGTCCCTGTTTCTTGTACTTCCTGAGGTTCCGGCGACAGCTCCCGAGTGGTTGGACGCATTCGACCGATCTGCTGTGGCGCCAACGAACGATGACATCAACCTCTTACTTCAGACGCTGGAACGTGCAGCGCCAGTCCGATTCCATCGGCTAAATGCTGGTGGCCAGGGTTTGCCGGTCGCCGTGCGGCCCAATGATGCGAACGCGCTTCCAATAGCGCCCCACCACCTACGTCGGGCGTTTGGTGATGTGCTCGGACAATTCGACGCTTACGTCGGCACGGCGAATGGACGTCTGAACGATGGACATCTAGACGTGCCGCCCGAGAGCTTCCTGCTCGACTTGTGGGTCTTTGGACCCAACCAACTCATTCAAGAGTTAAATCGCGAGCGACTGACGGCGCATGAGGCGTGGCCGTTCATCGTGACGGCGCTATCGTCACCTAGGATCAATCGTCCATTCTGGTTCCTGGTCTCAATGGTGGATGACCTGGGGCAGCTTGTCGCCCAGTTGGGCCGAGCGTTCGCTATCGGTGGCGGGGGGCATCTTCGGCAGCAGCAGGCTCCTACGCTTGAGGCGATTGACGCGCTGCGTCGTGGGCAAGTGCTTGCGTTAAATAATCCGATCGTGGCTACTGTGCGTTCGGCCTACGCCGAAGCTAGTACCCGTCGGCAGGCTATTGCTCCAGCCATTGAGCGTAATCGTGGAACGGCACGAGACGCTGGACCTGAAGCCGAGGCCGTCCTTCGCCGAGTTTCCGAAGGCGAATTGGTTGCGGGACAAGCGTTTGAAACGGTCATGGGCTTACCCAATCAAGAGGCAAAGCGATATTGGACGCGTCTTCTGGCTGAGTCGGCGTCTGATCCCGAGGACCGAGAGATGTTAGTTAGGATTCATCGCGATGATGACCTAGTGCCCGCCCAGTCTGCGGCCCGAAAGGCGATGAAACTCATTGACGCAGTTAGCTACGGACCTCAGGTTGAACTCGAGTAAGCATATGGCGCTTCGCGCTTGCAATCAGAATAGTTCCGAGCACAGGGCAAGAAGCAAACACGTACCCGCTGTTCAACGACCGCTCTGCGGTGATGACTTCTGCCAAAGAGTGTCAGCAATGGGTCGATCGCTGACCCCGGTGAATGCCCGCTGATGGGCCTCCAACCCTCGCTTGTATCGCGATGAGGTCGACGATTCGTAACCGACAGCTCCCAGCCTGATTAAGACCTTAAATCGACTCGGGTAAAACCGGAGAGAAGCATGCGCCTGCCTCGAACTCAGTTTCGAGGCGTAGCGCACTTCGTCTATGCAAAGTGGCCTCGCAGTAGACCTGAAGTTTGGCAGAGTGAAGGTGTCATTGCGACGCTTTGGCAACCACGACTGGTATCGTGTGCTGGTCTGGTCGGTCAGGTAGAGGTGAAACGCGTGGTCACCTTGCCGTGGGCTCAGTGGTCAAGTGCATCTGGTTTCTGCACTGACGAACCAGACTGGAAAACCACCAAAGGACAGATATGCCTCTGAATCAAAGAGCCGTAAAACGCCGCAGTGAACCCACTGGAACGACCGTCATAGATCGCCACTACCGATTCGCTTTGCCGAAGGAGATGGACTGGAAGGTCGGAACCCGGGTGTACTTCTCCATCATCAAGAGTGTCGCCGCCCGAGGCAAGTCAAAAGGGTTCGTCATCAGCAAGAAGCCGGGGCCAGTGTGGAAGGGGCGGCTGTTCTCTGGGCGAGTGCGGCGCAACGGCTTTGCTCCGTTGGCCAGGGGGCACAAACCAATCGGCTGGCGCCGCCCCAAAGGGCCAACAGTCCCCTGAAGGGAGCATGCCCTGCAGCAGCTCGACGTGGGCATTGGGATCAGTCAATATGGAGCCGATATGACGATGAACCGAACCAACTATCCAGGGGTGCCAGACGACTTCCCTGTGACAGCAACCGTGGCAGCTGTTTCTGGCGCCCAGCCCAAGATGAACCTGGTCGAGGAAGGTGGCAGGTTCTATGCACCGGGCATGTCGCCGGGCGAAGTTCTGACGGTCTTCCAGATGTGTGACGACCTGGTGTCGCAGATGGTCCCGTACTGCCAGAGGAAGCTGGCGACCTACGAAGGCAATCAAGAGACGACGGTCAAGGCTGCGCTGAAAGGCTTGCTGGCCAAGCGATGGTGCACCGATGCGCAGTGTGTGTGGATCATGCGCAGGGTGGTGGATGAGCTGCAGTGGGCGGTTGGTGATGGCGCCTTGCAATCCGACCAACCCGATGGCTTCTGAAATCGCCAAGGAGAAGTGTCCGATTTCTTTTCGGTTGATTGAGCCCGGGCTATACCTGTCGTGCGACATCCCGCCACAACGTACGGCATACCCCCCCACATGAAATACCCATGACTGACCTACTTGTGCTGCCACCACCTAAACGATCTCGCTCCCGGCGCCTTCGCAAGAAGCTGCACATCGGCGAGTTCCAAGTGCTGGGATTCGACTACGAGTTGACTTGGCGCGTGGCACCGTCGATTGATGTGCAGGATCGGTTCATCGATCAGTTGCTCGAGGACCTCGTCGCGCCCAGAGCGCTGAGTCTAGGCGGAGGGGTCAATTGCGGCTTCGTGGCCGCGCGTCGCGGGAGCGTCACGGACGCTGATCGCGCCGCCTTCGAGAGCTGGCTCGAGCGATGGCCGGATCTCGCCGAGATCAAGGTCGGCCCTCTGCGAGATGCCTGGTACGACGAGGCGCCTTGAGCGCCCGCTCTTCGATCACGAACTCAAGGGGACACTCATGAACGGTCGGCCCCATTCACCGGCGCGGCCCTTGGAAAACCAAGCGGGTGGTGGAACTGGGAGCACCGGGGGCACTGAAATGGGTGCCAGTGCCGCCATGACTGGCCTGCGCCGAATCTACCGACCGGGCTATGCATTCATCAAGGCCGGCGTCATGCTGCTGGACTTGCACAGCGCACGCCTCAAACAAGGAGAGCTTGAGCTAGAACCGCTGGAGAGCCACGCAGGCTCTCGGGAGCGGCTGATGGGGGTGCTCGATGAACTCAACCAGCGCTATGGACGTGGAACGGTGAAGCTCGCCAGCGCCGGAGTGCAGGCCCAGGGACAGACTGCCAGTTGGACTATGCGACAGGAGCGCAGGTCACCGGCCTACACCACGCGCTGGGAGGACATGTTGGAGGTGGGGGAGGTACCTGCAACAGGTCCGCCAATTTATGCTCATGCCTCAACCCGGCAATCAGGCGCGCTTTGTCGGCGCAGCTGTGTTTGCGTCTCTTGAACTGCCTACTCAGGCTGCTATTGAGTCTGAGTTTCTGGAGGCGTCAGGAGAACAGCTGGCACCGCTACTTGCCGAGTGCTCGAACTACTTCATTCAAGCCCGCTATGCCTATGAACAGATCGGTGGCAGCTACAACTTGAGCGGCATCCGCACGCTCGCAAAGGGCTTGCTTGATGCCGTGAAAGCCTTCGGTACCAAGAATCCCTGAGCGAAGTGCTCATCAATATTGGCGCGTCGGTTCGCCCCGGAGTCCGGCTAGGTGCTGCCCCAGTTGTCTCCAAACACCTGGGCTTGCCGCAGCACCAAGTCCACCGCCTCTTCCTGCAAGTCTGGCGGGTACTTGTACTTGCGCAAGACCCGCTTGACCATCAGTCGCAGCTTGGCCCGCACGCTCTCGCGCTCGGACCAGTCCACGGACAAGTTCTGGCGCAGGTTCTCGGTCAGTTCATGGGCGATCTTCTTGAGGGTTTCGTCGGTGAGTTCTCGAACGGCTGATTCGTTGGTGGCCAGGGCGTCGTAAAAGCGCACTTCGTCTTCGGTCAGGCCCAGTTGCTCGCCCCTGCTGGCGGCCTCGCGGAACTTCTTGGCCATCTCGACCAGTTCTTCCATAACCTGGGCGGTTTCAATCGAGCGGTTCTGGTAGCGCTTGATCACGTTGCCCAGCAGGTCGGAGAACTTCTTTTCCTGCACCACGTTGGTGCCGAAGCGGCTCTTGATTTCGCCTTCGAGCAGACGTTCGAGCAGTTCCACCGCCAGGTTCTTCTCGGGTAGGTTCTTCACCTGCGCCAGGAATTCATCGTCCAGCAGACCGATGTTGGGTTTGTCCAGGCCCACAGCGTCAAAGATGTCCACTACTTGGTCAGACACCACAGCGTTGCTGATGATTTGCCGGATGGCTTCGTCGCGCTGTTCGTCGGTGCGCTTCTTGGCGGTAATGTCCCGTTTGGTCAAGATGACTTTGACGGCCTGCATGAAGGCGACTTCTTCCCGCACTGCCTTGGCTTCGTCCAGCGTGCAGCACAGCGAGAAGGCTTGGGTCAGTGCCAGGGTAGTGTCTGCAAAGCGGCGTTTGCCGTCCTTGCCGCCTTCTTCCCGCAGGCCCAGGATGTGGTTGGCGGCCCTTGCCAGGGTTTGGTGGCCCCCGGTGAGGAAGTCGCTGTAATCGCAGCCATGCAGCATGGATTGCAGGACATCGAGCTTTTCCATGAGGACGCTATACGCCTCGCGGGCATCTACGGTGGGAGTGCCCCGGCCTTTGCTGGCGGTGTACTCCTTCATGGCGGCTTTGAGTTCGTTGCCAATGCCGATGTAGTCCACCACCAGGCCGCCTTGCTTGCCCTTGAAGACCCGGTTCACGCGGGCAATCGCCTGCATGAGGTTATGGCCCTTCATGGGCTTGTCCACGTACAGGGTGTGAACGCAGGGGGCATCGAAGCCGGTGAGCCACATGTCGCGCACGATCACCAGGCGCAGCGGGTCGGGGGGGTCTTTGAAGCGCTTTTCCAGGCGTTTTTTGACCTTGCCGTCGTAGATGTGGGGGCGCAGCAGGGCTTTGTCGCTGGCCGATCCGGTCATCACGATCTTGATGGCGCCTTTCTCGGGGTCTGGGTCGTGCCAGTCAGGGCGCAGCTTGATGATCTCGTTGTACAGGTGCACGCAGATGTCACGGCTCATGGCCACGACCATGGCTTTGCCCGATTGGGCGGTGCTTCGCTCTTCAAAGTGCGCGACCAGGTCAGCGGCCACGCTGGCGACACGGGGTTCGGCACCGACAATCTTTTCCAGGGCGGCCCAGCGGCTTTTGAGCTTGGCCTGCTGGCTTTCTTCTTCGTCCTCGGCCAGCTCATCCACTTCGTCGTCAATGCTGGGCAGGTCTTCGTCTTTCAGCCGCAGCTTGGCCAGGCGAGACTCGTAGTAGATGGCCACCGTGGCGCCATCTTCCTTGGCCTGCTGCATGTCGTAGACGTGGATGTACTCGCCAAACACAGCACGGGTGTCATGGTCGGTGCTGCTGACCGGGGTGCCAGTGAAGCCCACGAAGGTGGCATTCGGCAAGGCATCACGCAGATGCTGGGCGTAGCCCGCCTGGTATTTCTCCTCGCCGGGCTTACCTTTGAGGGTGGCCTTGAAGCCGTATTGGGTGCGGTGGGCCTCGTCCGCGATCACAACGATGTTGCTGCGCTCGGACAGCACCGGGAAGGTGTCTTCATCCTCACCCGGCATGAACTTCTGGATCGTGGCGAAGATGATGCCGCCCGAGGGGCGGTTGCCCAACTTGGCGCGCAGGTCTGGACGGGTCAGTGCCTGGGTGGGCTGCTCCCGCAACAAGTCTTGGGCCAGGCTGAACACCCCAAACAGTTGCCCATCCAAGTCGTTGCGGTCGGTGATAACCACGATGGTGGGGTTCTCCATCGCGGCTTCTTGCATCACACGGGCGGCAAAGCAGGTCATGGTGATGCTCTTGCCGCTGCCTTGGGTGTGCCACACCACACCGCCCTTGCGGGAGGCACCAGGTCGGGATGCGGTCACCACTTCTTCGATGGCGGCGCGCACGGCGTGGAACTGGTGGTAGCCTGCAATCTTCTTGACGAGCTGACCGTCGTCCTCGAACAGGACAAAGTAACGGATGTAGTCCAGCAGGTACTGTGGGGTCAGCACACCACGCACCAGGGTTTGCAGTTCTTGAAACTGCCCCAGTGGGTCGAGGTTTACTCCATCAATCGTGCGCCAAGCCATAAAGCGCTCGGCGTTGGCAGACAGCGAACCCATCAGCGCGTCGGTGCCGTCCGAGATCACCAGCACCTCGTTGTACTGGAACACGTCCGGTATCTGCTCTTTGTACGTCTCGATCTGGTCGAAGGCCTTCCAGATGTTGGCGTTCTCGTCGGCGGGGTTCTTGATTTCCAGCAGCACCAGCGGCAAGCCGTTGAGGAACAGGATGATGTCGGGGCGGCGGGTTTTGTGGGGACCTTTGATGGTGAACTGGTTGACGGCCCACCATTCGTTCTTCTCGGGGTGTGCCCAGTCGATCAGGCGAACGAAGTCGCCGCGTGTCTCGCCATCCTTTTGATACTGGACGGGGACACCACCGACCAACAGCTTGTGAAACGCACGGTTGGCCGACAGCAGGGATGGGATGCCCAAGTCAGTGACTTGCTTGATAGCATCTTCACGAGCTGCAACCGGAATGCCAGGGTTCAGGCGGTTGATGGCTTCGCGCAGCCGGAAAGGCAAGACAACCTCGCGGTAGTCGGCACGCTCGGGCGAAGAACCATCGAAGGCGATGTCGGGGCCGTAGCGGTGGGTGTAGCCCACGTCTTGCAGCCAGGCCAGGGTTTCTTGTTCGAGTTGGTCTTCGGTCATTGTGCAATTCCCTCGATGATTCTTTTGTTCGCACTCGCCTCATGCACTAGCGTGTGTAGAGTGGCGTAGCCATTCATTCAAGGCCAATCCCGTAGTCACCACCACACGGCTCATGGTTTCGTAGGTTTCCTCCATAAATGCGGCAATCTCCCGTGGCGGTTGTGTTTGTTGCTTGCGCGAGAAAGCGCTCAACAGCACCTCAAACGGCGTTTGTTCAGAGTCGCCCCATCCCACCCTGACGGGCAGGCCGCCATGGTGCTTGATGTGGTTCGTCACATCCGCGAGCGCTTGGTATGCGGGGGCTGTGCTCAACGCCTCCAAGGCCTGCTGGATTGGGGCAAGCTCTGGCGCCGTTGTCGTCTCTCGCGCCAATTGGGCGCATACCGTGCCCAGCGACACCCTGCCCAGGGGGATTCGTTGGTCCACGTTCCACCCCAGGCTGTAGTACAGGACATGCGCCAAGTTGTCTGCAATCGCATGCTGCGCCTGCACGCTGGCATACACATAGCCCTCAGCAGCTACAAAAAAGTAGTTGCTGGCGCCCATTCCCTTCACTTCATCCACCCACATCAGCACCCACCAGGGCGTGCCTGACTCCAAAGGCTGGCGCAGGTGTTCATTCACCAATCGCTGATAGTCCTGAAAATGAATGCGCGCATGGATAAGCCGGGTGGTGACTGCACGGAGCACGGGGCGCAAAGCCTCTAACTCGTTCTCACCCCACCGTGCGCACACCAGTTCGCGGGTGCGCGACATATCCCACGATGGTGACCCAGTGCCCGCGAAAAGGTCCGTCATGCCTGCAGCGCAGCGCCCAACGCGGCCTCGGTAGCGGCCTGGGCTTTGGGCAGGCGCAGTTGGCCGGAGATCAGGCGGGGGAGCAGGGTGTCTCTCGTTTCGGCCAGTGTGGTGACTCTCTGCTCATTGATTGAAATAGCCTCGAAGATGGGTTGCACAGCACCATCGAACACGTCGAGCAGATCGGCGGTTGGAATAAGTGCTGGACTGCCAAGAACTGCCGTCGCAGGCAACGCCAATACGGTAGTACCAGTTGCAAATCCAATCGCACGCTCCCGAAAAGCACTTTCCTGTAAAGCGAAGAACAAAAGACTGCGGATAGCTCGCGCTTTTTCTTGCCACTCAGGACGCACGGTGACTTTGTAGACGTGGTGGGAGATGAAGCCTGGGTCGAATCCTATAGGCACAAATGCGGGACGGCCAAGAATGTCGCGGGCTTGCGTCATGTCGGTATTCGCGATGATTAGGTCGCCCGCTTGCACAGAGTGGCGCGGCTTGTACTCACCCGTGTATCGCTTGACTTTTTCTGAGGCAAACACTCGATGGGCGTTGAAGCACCCGAGGTTGAACATGTATGCGCCCTCAGCCTCTGACAGACCGTCACCCTTGTAAGAGCATCCTTTGGTCAACTCGATCAGTTCGCCAAGGGTCGACTCTCGCCACCCCCTCGGCACCTCCCCCAACTCCGACGTTTCAAACCCATCGGGAAACAGCGCTGCGGTGGCCTCGTCCATGCCTTCGGGCGTGCGGTCTTCCATCTTGGCGCGCACGGGGTCGAAATCAACGAACCAGGATTTGAACAGGGCATGGGCGATGGCTTCGAGGGTGGCGTTGGTTTCTCGCAGGAGAGTGATGCGGTCGTCGAGCGCACCTATAAACCCTGCAATGCGTTGCTGCTCATGAATTCCAGGCAATGAGACGGGGAGTGCTTGAATGATGGCTGTGTTCAGATTGGGCATCACAGCCCCCACCGCGTGCGTCCTCAGCCATGAATAAGCAGTCTCACTAGACAAGAACATCGCTAGATATTGCGGGTCAATTCGGGGACTTTGGAGGCGGAGTAGTAAAGCGCCTGTTCCACAGAGTGCACCCTCAAATCTTTCATCGACAATTGCAGATAGGCCTGTAGCTTGCGCTCCGCGTCGTGCAAACAAGATATCGCCAACACGAAGCCGATGTCGGGAAAGCTCGGACGCCTTCGCTGCGTCTACGCGAGGCACGTCGATATCAAGAATCCGTCCTCTTCCAATGGCTTCAGTCGGGATCACTGGGGTCCCAGAGGCCACGTAGTCGTGACTATGCAGTTGTGAGCCGAATGGGCCTGTTTGAACGGTAGCCTCTCCTTCCCGCACCAAGTCACCAATCGTTAGAGAGGCCCACTCAGAACTCATACCCCAGCCCCCCCAGCTTCGCCCGAATCACCGCATCCAGCTCTGCGCCCTTGGCCATTTGCTCGCCCAGCTTTTCGGTGAGCTTTTGCATCTTGTCGGCAAAGGCTTCGTCGTCGTCTTCCACGTCTTCTGCACCCACGTAGCGACCGGGGGTGAGCACATGGCCGTGCTGGGCGATTTCGGCCAGGGGCACGCTGCGGCAAAAGCCTTTCACGTCTTCATAGCTGCCTGCGCCCGGCTCGCCGCGCCAGGCGGCCACCACGGCTTCGATATGGGCAATGGTGTCGTCTGTCAGCTCGGCTTGCACGCGGCTGATCATGCGACCCTGCTTGCGGGCGTCGATGAACAGCACCTCGCCCTTGCGCGCCTTTTTCTTGGCCAGGAACCACAGGCAGGCGGGGATTTGGGTGTTGAAGAACAGCTGGCCGGGCAGGGCTACCATGACTTCGACCACGTCAGCATCGACCATGGCGGCGCGGATCACGCCTTCGTTGTTCTGGCTGGAACTCATGCTACCGTTGGCCAGCACAATGCCTGCACGGCCCGTGGGCTTCAAGTGGTGCAGCATGTGCTGCAACCAGGCGTAGTTGGCGTTGCCGTGGGGTGGGTCGCCAAACTCCCAGCGCGGGTCGCCTTCCAGGCTGCCGTGCCACCAGTCACTGATATTGAAGGGCGGGTTGGCCAGGATGTAATCGGCCCGCAAGTCGGGGTGCTGGTTGCGGGTGAAGGTGTCGGCTGGCTCGCGGCCCAGGTTGTAGTCGATGCCGCGAATGGCCAGGTTCATGGCGGCCAGGCGCCAGGTGGTGGGGTTGGCCTCTTGGCCGTAGATGCTCACGTCACCCAGCTTGCCGCCGTGGGCTTCGATGAATTTCTCACTCTGCACAAACATGCCGCCCGAGCCGCAGCACGGGTCGTAGACCTTGCCTTCGTGCGGGGCCAGGATGGCGACCAGGGTTTTGACGATGCTGGCGGGCGTGTAGAACTGCCCGCCGCGCTTGCCCTCGGCACTGGCGAACATGCCCAGAAAGTATTCGTACACCTGGCCCAGCACGTCGCGGGCAATGGCTGCGTCTTCGCCGAAGCCGATGGTGGAGACCAAATCGACCAGCTCGCCCAGCTTGCCGTCGGGCAATTGCGCACGGGCGTAGCGTTTGTCGAGGATGCCTTTGAGCTTGGGGTTCTCGGCCTCGATCAGCGTGAGGGCGTCGTCTATGCGCTTGCCAATGTCGGGCTGCTTGGCGGCATTGCGCAGGGCTTCCCACCGCGCGCCTTCGGGCACCCAGAAGACGTTGGCCTCCTTGTAGTAGTCGCGGTCTTCCAGCTCGGCTTCAATGTCGGCGGGGTCGGCGTCGCCGTAGAAGTATTCGTCGTCGGGGTTGGTGAGGCGGGCCGTCAGCTCGGCACGGCGGGCGGCGAAGGTGTCGGAGATGTATTTGACGAAGATGAGGCCGAGCACCAGGTGCTTGTATTCGGCGGCGTCCATGTTGGCGCGCAGCTTGTCGGCGGTGGCCCAAAGGGTTTTTTTGATGTCGTCGAGCATGGAGGCTGAGAGAATTTGGCCGCACAACCCGGCTCAAAAGAGCGGGTTGGACGCATAGAAATCACTCGTCCCATCTTACCGTCACGATCACAGATGGATACAGGTCCCTGCGCTCGGTCAACTGTCTTGAGGGCGCAGGCTTCAACTTGAATGGCAACCTACCTGGCCAACGCTCCCTGGCGACAGCGCTTCACTCGTTTCCTTCGCAGTCATTCATATTCGACCTGCATATGATCAACAACGTCGCCCCCAGGGGCATGCTTTCGCAGAGGTCGCACCGGGGGCTTGCTTCGTCTAGACCGTACCGCAGCTCAGTCAGTTTCTGAGGGTGCACGTTTTCAAAGAAGCTTCAGAAGCCGTGCGACAAGCCGTTCCGCGCTTGTAGTGCATAAACCTGTGCGGCTGTTGGTCAGGAAAAGCGATTTGCAAAACGGCCTGTAAAGCCAGGAACGGTCATCAATCGCAAGCCACGGCTCATTGAGAACCTGATTGGCGCGTCGCCACGCATGGCATTCGGCTTCCCGCTCGTAACCAACTAGCGTAGGCGGAACGTCGCGAAGATAGCAGTATTGGGGGGTAACTCCCACGAGCTTGGCAGCCACATTGGGCCCCAGTTTTTCTCGAAGACGCTCTACTGGAATTTGCAGCCTCCAAGTACTCGCGATCACCAGCTTGCAGTCGGGAACCTGGCTGAGAACGCTCTCAAACACGGGTAAGCAGCTAAAGTGTTTTAACTCATGGCAATGCTCCGGATGTAGAACACCGTCGAAATCCAGAAACACGATAGGCATTGGGCGACATCCAAGGGAAGACTCCTGACGCGGAGAATTTTCTTACGACGGGATTTGCAATGAGACTAGTTGGTCGTGGTCTTATTGGTCTCATTGGGCGGAAATCGGGAGTATGTCTTCCCGAAAACAACTCCGACCCAAAGCTGACTTTGGTCGCGCGCTTCAAGTGTTGCGCGCTGCACGGGGCGTGACTCAGGAAGACATGCTTTTTGCGACGAGCCGACGGCACATCAGCCGCGTTGAACAAGGCCACCAAGTGCCGAGCATCCGAACCATAGAGGGATTGGCTGAGAGTTTGCAGATCCATCCTATGACGCTGATCGCGACAGCGTATTGCCAAGGTTTGGAGCTGGCATCGTTCGACGAAATCATTGAGACCGTGAAGGCCGACCTCCAAGCTTTGACCTTGGGTTAGGCCGGGCGAGGTGACCGGCCGTGTTCGACGTCGTTGTGAGTAAGGACACGCAGGCTTTCCATCAGTTCAGCGCCAGTGGGGCCATCCTTACGATGCAAAATCCGGCTCACGATCTCTCTATCAATAGTGATGCTTAGAAGAGTCATCGCCTCATGCAATGTACTCATCGCGACAGCAAAGCCCTTACTCAGCCGCTCGGCACCCGCCTCCGACAGCAGCAACAAAGTGATCGGTAGGGCAGCGCTGCCAGGCCCCTGGTTATCGTCCCAGCCCTTGCCTGCAAGCAAATCCCTCAGTTGCTCTGAGACGAGTAGCAGATGCTGATCATCTAAAGCATCAGGCAAGACTGATTTCCACCCTCGCGAGTTGATGAGGCCTGCCAGTTCAGGCTCTCCAAATGTTCCAAGAGTAGTTTTTTCCACACGCAGCATGTCGGTTGTTCAAGAAATGTGAGACTATTTGGTCCCATTCGGAACCGGGGAGCGCGAAGATAACCGAGCTCCAAGGCGTTATTTCGCTCGTAGCGTTGCCACTGGCGAATGGAATGCATCCGGTTGCCCCGCAGCACAACTTTGGCAACCAATCAGTTGCTTTCCAGGAATCCGTGAAAATTGAAAAGCCGTCTGGATTTCACCCGCTTGGCAGAACTTGATCGGCAGTTTTGCGAATTCGCGAAGCTGCATCGCGATGTCACACCGAGGTGCGGCTGGGTGAAGACCATCCGCCTCGCCCTAGGCATGAGTTCAACGGCCCTTGGTACACGGACCGGAATGACGGCCCAAGGCGTGCGCAAGCTGGAGCAGGCAGAAGCAAATCAAAGTATCTCTTTGAAAACGCTGGCCAAGCTCGCCGATGGCTTGGACTGCGAGGTGCGTTACATACTCCTTCCCCGAAGCAGTTTGCTCGACCAGGTTCTCAAGCAGTCGAGAGAAATCCACGGCACCCAGTTGCCGACCTCTCTCAATGGCACTACTGAAATGCTGCTTGACACGAAGGATCTCGGAGCACTCTCAGCGCTGTTTGCTAATGTGAATAAGCGTGGGTTCTGGCTGTAGGCTTCTGTCCAGGCTGAAGTTTTTCAGCGCAAACATTTCTCAAGCTCCCTTGTCGGCCCGCAGGACGGAGTGGGCTGTCTGAGCAGCATAGGTTTTCAATGCTGGAGGCAAGTTATTCACAATCGCTGGGCCGCGAATAGTTATCCACAATAAGTTACTGAAAATTCACTCAGAGAGAGACGCGACCAGTGGTCAGGACCAGTGGTCATACTGTGGGCGGTACTGGACTACCTGGTCGAAAGAACTGGATTACGCAGCGAGGAAGCCCTGAATCTCGCGCACCGTCATGCCGCGCGCGTACATCGTATCCGTCCGGTGACCCCATATTGAAAGCGCCGTGAGAAGCGGGCATCGTGTCCACGATTGGAGGATCGTGGAGACGATGGAACAGTTTTCAAGCGAAGGCCGGCCGCGCCGGCGTGAATACAGCAAAGCGTTCAAGGCACAGTTGGTGGCAGCGTGCGCGCAGCCCGGAGCCAGTGTCGGTGGTGTGGCCTTGTCGCACGGACTGCACGCGAACATGGTGCACCGATGGATTCGGGAGGCGGGCCCTGTGCGCGCGCAACCGGGCGTCGGTACGGATGCTGAGCCCGGCTTCATCTCGCTGCCGCTCACGGCAATGGCCGCCAGCACCCATGATGAGCAAGCGCTGGCTGCGTTTGCGCCATCCCCGCCTTTACCGCCGCCATCTGCGCCAGTCCAGGTGCGCCTGCAACGCGGCGAACTGGTGGTCAGTCTGCAGTGCCCAATGGGCCAGTGCGGGGCGCTCTTGCGCGAGGTGTTGCGGTGATCCGGGTCGATGCGGTCTGGATGTCCACGCAACCGCTGGACATGCGCACCGGCCCCGAGACGGCCCTGGCCAGAGTGGTGCAAGTCTTTGGCGCGGCCCGCCCGCACCACGCTTATCTCTTTGCCAACGCACGGGCCAACCGCCTGAAGGTACTGGTGCACGATGGTTTTGGCGTCTGGCTGGCCGCAAGGCGCCTGAACCAAGGCAAGTTTGTCTGGGGCGATGAGCGCCTGGGTCCCCAACTGACGCTGAGCGCCGAGCAACTGCAGGCACTGGTCACCGGCTTGTCCTGGCAGCGCCTGGGAGAAGACGCTGTGATCACGGTGCTGTGATGTTGGTCGCCCGTGCTATGGCGTTCAATTCGTGGATATGCCAGTAGGCGGCTGCCCACCCATCGGGGATGATGACGGCCATGAACGAACCGGTGGATCTGCAGAGCATGGACGAGGCGCAAATGCGCCAGATGCTGCAGCACCTCATGAGCGAGCTCAAACACAAGCAGACGCTGCTGGACAAGCTCAGCTACGAGATGGCCATCCTCAAGCGGCTGAAGTTCGCCGCCAAGACTGAGGCATTGAACGCCGATCAGCGCAGTCTGCTGGAAGACGCGCTCGAAGAAGACCTGCAGGGAGTGCGTCCGCAGCGGCCGAAAGGGTCGACAACGGGGTGCGAATCGGCCCTCGAATGACCCGAATCACGCCGCAGTTGCCGCCATCTGAAAACTCGCGCATCTGCACTCGTCGCAACGAGCGTTGTGCAGACCTTCCCTAACGATAGGCTTGGCATGAATGATCCACTCGGGCCCTGTCGCCAAGTTCGTGAATCTTTAGGCCAGGCCTCTTCTCACCTCTTTTGCCAAGTCGAAAATCGTTGCTATCAGCGGAGCGTTCTGTCGTTCGCGACGACAGATGAAGTCGACGTGGGTGGCCATTGCTGTATCCAGAATCTTCAGCTTCACAAGACGCGGATCTGGAACATAGGCTGTCTCGGCAACGACGCCTAGTCCTATTCCTTGTGCGACTGCCTCGCGGACAGCCTCCCGGCTTCCCATCTCCAGCGCAACCTGGATGTTGATATTGCGGGCAATTAGCTCGCTCTCGAAGACTCTTCTTGTCGTTGAACCTTCCTCACGTATGACGAAGCGCTGGCTCTGAAGGTCCTTGAGCACTATCTCACCGCACCGGGCTAGGGCGTGCTCTCGGTTCGCAAAGACCACCAGGCGCTGTGACCTGTATGGCATGCAATGGAGTTCGGGGTGCTCGGCGTGATTGAGGACCACGCCGACATCACTCTGGTAGTCGAGGAGCTTTTCCGTGATTGAGCGGGAGTCGCCTACACGGACAGAGACCTCGACCTGGGGATGGCGGCTCCCGAAGGCCTTCAGAACAGGGACTACGTTGTACGGGCCGATCGCGTGAATCACAAGACGCCCGACGAATCGGTTTTTGGCTGCTGCCAAAAGGGCGTGCGCATCTTCCTCGCCGCTGAATGCCCGCCGCGTGTAGTCCAGCAGAGTCCTGCCAAAGGTAGTCAGCTCAAGCCGGCGGCCTTGACGAAGAAAAAGCTCCACGCCGTACTCATTCTCCAGGCGCTGAATATGCGCTGAGATGGTGGGCTGCTGTAGATCAAGCAGCTTCGCAGCAGCAGTCATGCTTCCGGCCCTTGCCGTCGCATCAAAGGCTTTCAAAGCCGCAAGTAGCGTGAGTCCAGACATAGGTGTTATCTATAGATACCCCTATTTTTCGGGGTGCAAGTTTCATATTGATGACACGTTCCACGAACAAACTGCACGCATGCCTAGCCGTATCGAACTTCTTTCTGCGGCAAATGTGCGTCATAAGCGCTCTCGCGCTGCTCGCAGGCAGAAACTTGCAAAGGTAACAACATGAAGTTGGAGAAGGACCGAGACGTTCTGAGTCTCAAGGGAGTTTCCGTCCGCTACGGTGACTCGACCGTGGCCTTGCACCCGACGAGTCTGGATGTGAAGCAGGGAGAGTTTTTGGTGCTTCTGGGCGCCTCGGGCGCAGGGAAGTCCACCTTGTTACGAAGCATCAATGGACTGGTGCTGCCCACAAAAGGCGAGGTATCGATACCTGGCCTGGCAGGTCGGGTAGTCAACGCAAAGACGCTGAGAGAGCACCGCAAGCGCTGTGGGATGGTTTTCCAGCAGCATCATCTGATTGGACGTCAGTCGGTCCTCAGGAATGTTCTGATGGGAAAGCTCGGTGACAGGGGTGCATTCGCTTCGCTATGGCCGTGGAGCAAGAAGGACAAGCTGGAGGCGCTCACAGTGATTGAGCGTGTCGGGCTGCTCGAAAAGGCGCTCTCCCGGGCTGATGCCTTGTCTGGGGGGCAGCAGCAGCGCGTAGGCATAGCTAGGGCGCTAATACAGAAGCCACGAATCCTGCTGGCCGATGAGCCTGTTGCCAGCCTGGACCCGGCAACCGCACATAGCGTGCTCACCTTGTTGCATGAGATCTGCAAAAAGGACCACCTCACCGCAATCGTGAGTCTTCACCAGGTGGAGCTCGCGCGCTCGTTTGCAGACCGAATCATTGGGCTCCGCCAGGGAGCTGTTGTATTCGAGGGTAGGGCAGAGCAGCTGAGTCCCGATGTTGCGCGGAACCTCTATGCAAAGCAGTCCAACGCTTCCAACACGAGTGCGTCCACTGATAGCCCCCGAACTCTTCAATCCAGTCAAACCAAGGAGCTCTTGCCATGCTGAATCGCCGTAACTTCTCTCTTGTTGTCAGCGCAGCTTCTTTTGCTGCACTCCTTCCTCTGTGGGCTCATGCGCAGGGAAAGGATCCATCAAAGCTTCGTGTCGCCCTTCTTCCAGATGAGAACGCTGCCAGCATCATCCAGAACGCGCAGCCTCTTAAGCGCTATCTTGAACAGCAGCTCAAGAAGGATGTTGAGATTGTGGTGACTACCGATTACTCCTCGATGATCGAGGCAATGCGGTTCGGTCGGATTGAAGTAGCGTACTTTGGACCGTTTTCGTACGTTTTGGCCAAATCTAAGGCGTCCGGGATTGAGCCCTTTGCGGTGGGCGTTGAACGTGGGTCGCCCACATACCAGTCGGTCCTCATCGCAACGGCCGGAGGGCCGGTGAAAACGCTTGAAGACGTGCGCCGCAAGCCCTTCGGATTTGGCGACCAGGCGTCCACATCAAGCCACCTTGCACCACGTGCACACCTGCTCAAGAAGTACAAGCTTGATGGTGAGAAGGACTATCGGCCAGTTCACCTTGGGGCACATGACGCGGTCGCACGTGCGGTGCAGTCGGGTCAGATTCCAGCCGGGGCTCTGTCCAAGCCGATTCTGGACAACCTCATCGCTCGAGGAAGCATTGATGCCACGAAGATTGTTCAGCTTGACCTTTCTGCTCCCATTCCAAACTATCCGATCGTCATGCAGGGGGACCTCAAGCCTGAGCTCAAAGCTGCCATCCGCTCTTCCTTTCTGGACATGAAGGATGCTGAGGTGCTCAAGGCGTTTCGTGTCCAGGCGTTTGCCGCCACTGATGACGCTGCATATGACGTCCTTAGGGATACCGCAACCATCCTGAAGCTTGATTTGGGCCGTATGCAATGACCTCGGCTGCATTCGAGAACATCATCAGTCGCGACAAGCGGGAGCAGTTCATTGGACTGCGCAATACAGCGTTCGTCCTTCTGGTTTGCCTTGTAGCCCTGTACGTCACGGGGTTCTTCGATGCACAGCGGTTCATCGAAGGCGCCCCGGCTGTCAAGCAGCTCTCATCTGAGATGGTCCCTCCCAACTTCGACCGCTGGGAGCACTGGGTCATCCCGCTGAGGGACACCTTGGCGATGTCGATTGCCGGCACAGCACTGACTATCGTGCTTTCACTTCCGCTGGCGCTCCTGGCGGCTCCAAACACCACCCCCAATCCTTTGGTGGGAAGAGTGGCCAGAGTCATCCTGGCGGCATTCCGGTCCGTGCCAGAAATCATTCTTGGCATTCTGTTCGTGGCAGCCGTAGGGTTTGGTGCTCTACCTGGGGTGCTCGCACTGGCGTTGCATTCCACGGGAATGGTCGCAAAGTTTTACGCGGAAGCCATTGAGCACGTGGATCCGAAGCCACTTGAAGCAGCTGCTGCGGTAGGCGCAAGCCGCTTTCAGGTCATCTCGCATGCCGTTATCCCCCAAGTCCTTCCACAGTTGGCAGACATAACCATCTATCGCTGGGAGTACCACTTCAGGGCCTCCGCAGTACTTGGCATTGTCGGTGCAGGTGGCATCGGCTTCGAGCTGATGGCAGCACTTCGCCTTGTCAAGTATGACGAGGTCTCAGCCATCCTTCTGTCGATTCTTGCCTGTGTCCTCGTGGTTGACAGCATTGGATCGATGCTGCGAAAGCGTCTCAAGTAAATCGAAAAATGAATCATCGGAAAATCGTCGTAACGCAGCCAGTTCATGAAGAGGTTCTAAGGAAGCTCCAGGCTGAGGGTGAGGTCATCATGAATCCAGGGCCTGAACCCTGGAGCCCCAGCCAGCTCAGGGAGTACCTCGTGGATGCTGATGCCATGATGGCCTTCATGACAGACAGTGTGACCAAAGAGTCGCTGCTGAACGCTCCCAGGCTCAAGACCATCTCCTGTGCACTCAAGGGGTACGACAACTTCGACCTGAGGGCTTGCGCACAAGCCGGGGTGAGCGTCACCTTTGTTCCTGACCTCCTCACAGAGCCCACAGCCGAGCTGGCCATCGGATTGGCTATTGCTGCTGGCAGGAACGTGCTTCAGGGTGACGCCGCTACAAGAGCAGGCTACTCTGGGTGGAGGCCAGCTCTATACGGAACCGGGCTTCATGGGTCGGTGGCCAGCGTGATCGGTCTCGGAAAAGTTGGGCAGGCCATATTGGCGCGACTCGCGGGCTTTGGCTGCGCGCGGCTGCTTGGTGTAGACCCAAGTGTGCGTCTAGATCAGGTCGAACTGGTCACGCTCGATGAGGCTGTCAGCACATCGGACTATGTGTTCCTGGCAGTGCCTCTTGTTAGCGATACGCGCCACCTGGTTGACTCCAGGATGCTTCAACTATCGAAAAAGGGCCAGATCCTTGTAAACGTGGGTAGGGGGTCTGTGGTCGACGAAAGGGCGGTTGTCGATGCCTTGGCGAATGAGCAACTTGGCGCGTACGCCGCTGACGTCTATGAGATGGAAGATTGGCTACTTCCAGACAGACCTCGCGAAATTCATCCGGGATTGACCAACAACGCCAGAACAGTACTCACTCCCCACATCGGCTCGGCTGTGAGACGCGTACGGTTCGAAATTGAAATGCGGGCTGCTGAGAACCTAGTCCGCTCACTCAGGGGCGAGAGTTTGAGTGATGTTGCTGTCGAGGCCAGCGCGGCAGCATAGGTATGGTTGCTCGGCGGTTTGCACGCCAGCTGAAATGGGCGCGGCTTCAAAGCCTATGTCCTATGGCTGGGTGCAACGTAAGCGTCCGGCAAACCCAGGCCTACCGAGGCCGGTGATCAGGCGTCGGCGGGTTTCCAGCGGTGTGGCAGGAGCTCGACGATGCGGCTGGCCTTGTGCGTGGGCAGTCGCGTGAGCACGTCCTTGAGGTAGGCATACGGGTCGTGCCCGTTCATACGGGCCGACTGGATCAGGCTCATGACGGCGGCCGCTCGC
Source organism: Paracidovorax sp. MALMAid1276 (assembly GCF_049198005.1). Lineage (NCBI taxonomy): Bacteria > Pseudomonadati > Pseudomonadota > Betaproteobacteria > Burkholderiales > Comamonadaceae > Paracidovorax > Paracidovorax sp. MALMAid1276. The sequence goes on from NZ_JBMIRS010000189.1 coordinate 73,028, forward strand.
TGGCCCGCACGCAGGCTGCCGGCAAACAGCCAGTTGTTACGACCGATGGCAATGGGCCGGATCTGGTTCTCGATCCAGTTGTTGTCGACCGGCAGTTGTCCGTCATCCACGAATCGGGTCAGCGCATCCCAGCGCCGCAGGCTGTAGTCCAGCGCCTTGGCGGTTGCTGATCCGTCGGGCACCTGGCGCCGTTGCAGCGTCATCCACTCTTTAAGAGCGTCCAGGATCGGCCGGGTCTGCTGCTGCCGAACGGCTTGCCGTTGCTCGGTGTCCAGCTCTTTGACGTCCCGCTCGATCTCATAGACCCGGGCGAACTGCTGCAGGGCGAACTCGGCGATCTGGCTCTGGTTGGCCGCGTGCAGGTCGAAGAACTTGCGCCGGGCATGGGCCAGACAGCCCACCTCGGTCACGCCGCTGGCGATCAAGGCCTTGTAGCCGCTGAAGTCGTCGCAGGTCAGGCAGCCCTTCCAGGCCTTGTCGGTGCCGTGGCCCAGGAAGCGCCGGGCGTGTTCGCCCGAGCGGGATTCGCAGAAGTCGTAGACCACAGCCTTGATGCTCTCGAAGGCCCCCGGCGCATAGGCCCAGAGGTAGGCGCGGTGCGTCTTGCCATCGCCGGGCTTGAGCATGGCCACCGGCGTCTCATCGGCGTGTAGCACCCGGTGGCTGAGGATCTCGGTCTTCAGGGCATCGACCAGCGGCTGCAGCCGCACCCCGCAGGTGCCCACCCACTGCGCCAGGGTCGAGCGAGGGATGGCCAGGCCAGCGCGGCCGAAGATCGCCTCCTGCCGGTACAGCGGCAGGTGATCGGCGTACTTGCCCACCAGCACCTGGGCCAGCAGGCCGGTGGTGGGGATACCTTTGTCGATGACGTGCGCCTCGACCGGCGCTTGTTGAATGGTCTCGCACCGGGCGCAGGCCCACTTGCCGCGGATGTGGCGCTCGACACTGAAGACGCCGGGCACATAGTCCAGCTTCTCGGCCACGTCCTCGCCCACGCGTTTCATCTGGCAGCCACACGCGCACGTGGTGGACGTGGGTTCGTGGCGGATCTCGCGGCGTGGCAGGTGCGCCGGCAAGGGCATCCGCTTGGCCTGTCTCTTCTCGGGGGTGGCCGGTGCTTGCGTCTGCGCCAGCGCGTCGATCTCGCTGGCCACGGCCGCCAGGTCCGCTTCGATCTCGTCGTCGAGCAGGCTCTTCTGCTCAGGGCTGAAGCGCTCTGATTGGGCGGCGAACTTCATGCGCTTCAAGAGCGCGTTCTCGTGCGTGAGCTTGTCGATGAGGGTCTGCTTGAAGGCAAGCTGTTGATTTCCACGCAGAAGTGACCCACTAATCCCCAGGAGGGGGTGCGGATAAAAACTTGGACTGGTTTTATGCCGCAAGTCCAAGGCTCACCCGGTATTCGATCGGGCTGAGGGCCCCCAGGGAGATCTTGATCCGCTTCTCGTTGTACCAACGGATGTAGTCGTCGAGCACTTCAATGAACTGCTCAACTGTGACGCTCTTCCAGTCCCGAGGATAGAACAGTTCATTCTTCAACCGACCGAAGAAGCCCTCGCACGCTGCGTTGTCAGGCGAGCAGGCCTTGCGGGACATCGAGCGGGTGAGCTTGGCCTCGCTCATTCTGGATAGCCAGCCAGGCCAGCGGTAGTGACCTCCGCGGTCTGAGTGGACCACTGGTCGATCGCTTGTCTCTGTGACGGTCTCGATGGCTGCATCCAGCATGGTGTTGACCAGCTCTGCATCCGGACTCGTGCCGATGGTCCAGCTCACCACCATCCCGTCGAAGCAATCGATGATCGGCGACAGGTAGACCTTGCCTGCAGGGATCTGGAACTCCGTGATGTCGGTCAGCCATTTCTTGTTGGGGGCTGCTGCCTGGAAGTCACGGTTGATGATGTTCTCTGGTGCCGGG
>NZ_JBMIRS010000191.1:0-4225 GCF_049198005.1 Paracidovorax sp. MALMAid1276
CCGACCGCAGGGAGTTATGCAGGCCATCCATCGGCACGCAGCAGCGCCGCAAACGCATCGGCCGGTAGCGGGCGGCTGCACAGATAGCCCTGGAAGTGATCGCATCCGCGATCACGCAGAAACGCCAGCTGCTCTGCGGTCTCCACCCCCTCGGCCAGCACCGTCATGCCCATGCTGTGCCCCATGGCGATGATGGCGGCGCTGATCGCCATGTCGTCTTCGCTGTGCGGAATGTCGCGGATGAAGCCCTGGTCGATCTTGAGCACGTCGATGGGAAAACGCTTGAGCTGCGCCAGCGAGGAGTAGCCGGTGCCGAAGTCGTCCACGGCCACGCGCAGGCCCAATTGCTGCAGCCGCGCAAGCACCGTGCGGGCCTCGTCGGTGCGCTCGGCCAGTGCCGACTCGGTGATCTCCAGCTCCAGCCACCCGGCCGGAAAGCCCGAGCCCGCGAGCGCGGCGGCTGCGCAGCCCGCCAGGTCGGTCAGATGAAACTGCCGGGGTGACACGTTCACGGCCAGCGTCAGATCGGGCAGGCCGGCGTCGCGCCATTGCCGCCCCTGGCGACACACCTCGTGCAGCACCCATTCGCCCAGCGGGCCGATGACGCCGGACGTTTCGGCCACGGGGATGAACCGCGCGGGCGATATCAGCCCCTCCACCGGGTCGTTCCAGCGCACCAGCGCCTCGGCGCCCACGATGCGGCCGCTGGCGATGTCGACCTGGGGCTGGTAGTACACCTCCAGATGGCCCTGGGAGAGCGCCAGGCGCAGGCGCGATTCCAGCGCCAGCCGCTCGCGCGCGGCCTGGGTCATGGTTTCGTGGAAGAAGCACCAGGCGCCGCGCCCGCGCGCCTTGGCGCCATAGACGGCCGCGTGCGCACCCTGCTGCAGGCCTTCCACCGTATCGGCGTGGGTGGGGAACATGCAGATGCCCACGCTGGCGCCAGCGACCACTTCCAGTCCGTCCGGCGAGCGCCAGGGGTCGGCCACGGCGGCGATCAGCTGGCGCGCCACGGCGGCAGCGCCTTCGGCGCTGCGCATGTCCCGCGCCACCACGGCCAGCTCATCGCCGGCCATGCGGCCCAGCAGGTCGCCGGGCCGCAGGGCCGACTGCACTTGGCGCGCGATGTGCTGCAACACCTGGTCGCCGATGGAATGGCCATAGCTGTCGTTCACATCCTTGAACCGGTCCAGATTGACCAGCAGCACCGCCAGATGCTCGCCGCTGGCCAGCGCTTCCTGCACCGCCAGTTCCAGCTGCTGGCCGAACCAGATGCGGTTGGGCAGCCCGGTCAGTGCATCGTTGTGCGCCAGGTATTCGAGTTGGCGCTGCTGGGCCTTTTCCTCCGAAATGTCCGTGAACATGCACACGTAGTGCGTGATCCGCCCCTCCGCGTCACGCACCGCAGACAGGGACATGTGCTCCGGGAAGACCTCGCCGTTCTTGCGCCGGTTCCAGATCTCGCCCTGCCAGTGTCCCGTCTCGCGCAGCGCGCCCCAGAGCGATTCGTAGAACGCCAGACTGTGACGGCCCGATTGGAAGATGCGCGGCGTCTGGCCCAGCAGCTCCTCCTCGGTGTAGCCCAGATGGCGCGTCACGGCCGCATTGGCCGACAGGATGCGGTTGTTCACATCGGTCACCACCACGCCTTCGATGGTGTTGTCCACCACGGTAGCCGCCAGGCGTTGACGCTCTTCGCTGCTTTGCAGGGCCGCGCGCGCTGCCTTGATCTCATCCAGGTCCTGCACCACGCACACCAGATGGCCGGGTTCGTCGTCTGCCGGGGGCACCATCGTCACCGTGCACAGCACCGGCACCCGGCGGCCATCGCCCGGGCGCACGCACTCGCGCTCGTCCACACAGTGATCGATCTCGCCATTCAGCAGTTGCAAGAGTTGCGCCGCAGCCGCGCCGCGGTCGGCCGCCGGCAGCACGTCGCAAACACGGAGGGTGCACACCTGAGCCAGCGGCTTGCCCAGCAGATCGCACAGACGGGCGTTGGCCCACAGAAAACGCCCGTCCGGCGACACGCGCGCAATGCCCGCCGGCGCGTGCCGCACGATCTGCGCCAGCTCGCGCGCCATCGCCAGGCGCACCTTCTCGGCGCGGCGAACGCTGCGCAGCAGGCACCATGCCACACCGCCCGTCAGCGCCACATAGCCCCAGCCCTTCCAGGTCTGGATCCGCGTGAGCAACGCCGGATCGCTCACCCGCTGGGCCAACAGTGCATCACCCACAAACACCCACGCCACACCCAGCACCAGGTACAGCAGCATCCCCTGCCACGGGACCAACATGGCGGCACGGCCCTCATTGCCCATTTGCGCTTGCACTCCTTGCTCCTCGGTTCCACGGCCGCCAGCCCTTGCTGCGACAATCGCACGGCTATGACGACGACCCACGCCTACATCCTCACCCTGTCCTGCCCCGATCGCCTGGGGCTGGTGCACGCCGTATCGGGCTTCCTGCTGGAGCACGGCGGCAACATCGAAGAAGCCGCGCAGTACAACGACCACGACACCGGCCTGTTCTTCATGCGGGTGCAGTTCGCCTGCGACCAGCACGACCCTGCCACCCTCAAGACGCGCCTGGCCGCCTTTGCGGAGCCTTTCGAGATGCGCTGGACGCTGCACGCCACCGCAGCACCGATGAAGACCGTGCTGCTGGTCAGCAAGGAAGGCCATTGCCTGAACGACCTGCTGTTCCGCTGGAAGAGCGGCCTCTTGCCCATCGACATCCGCGCCATCATCAGCAACCACCGCGACTTCTATCAGCTGGCCGCCAGCTACAACGTGCCGTTTCACCACATTCCGGTGACGGCGGCCACCAAGGCACAGGCCGAGGCGCGACAGTTCGAAATTATCGAGGCCGAAGGGGCCGAGCTGGTGGTGCTGGCCCGCTATATGCAGATCCTTTCCCTTGACCTGTGTCAAAAGTTGGCGGGAAGGGCCATCAACATCCACCACAGCTTCCTGCCCAGCTTCAAGGGCGCCAAGCCGTACTACCAGGCGCATGACCGGGGCGTGAAGCTGATTGGCGCCACCGCCCACTACGTGACGGCCGACCTGGACGAAGGCCCCATCATCGAGCAGGACGTGGCCCGCGCCGACCACACCGACACGGTGGACGACCTGACGGCCCGGGGCCGCGACACCGAAAGCCAGGTGCTGGCCCGCGCCGTGAAGTGGCACAGCGAGCACCGGGTGATCCTGAACGGGCACAAGACGGTGATCTTCCGCTAACCCCCTGCGCCGCCCCATGCCCACGGCACTTCCGTCGTCCTTTCTCAGCAGCGCGGCGCGGCGCATCCCGCCCATCCAGTGCCTGCTCACGTTCGAGGCCCTCGCGCGCCTGCGCAGCGTGACGCAGACGGCCGACGAGCTGTGCGTGACGCCCAGCGCCGTGAGCCACCGCGTCAAGCAGCTGGAACAGATCCTGGGTGTGCGGCTGTTTGGCCGGGCGGACTTTTCGCTGACCACAGAGGGCAGCGCCTATCTGGCCCATGTGCGCGAGGGGCTGGGCGCGCTGCAGCGCTTTCCGGGCGCGGCGGCCGCCCCGGGCCGGCGCCGGCTCAAGCTGGCCGTGACGCCCACGTTCGCGCGCACCATCCTCATCCCCCGCCTGCGCCAGTTCACCGAGGCCTACCCCGAGATCGACCTGGCGCTGCAGGTGTCCATCCCGCTCCTGGATGTGGTGGCCGAAGACGCCGACCTGATGGTGCGCTTCGGCCCCGGCCACTACGCCGACGTGGAGCATGTGGAACTGGCCCGCGACGTGGTCACGCCCCTGGCCTCCCCCGCCTTCGTGCGCGAGCACGGCCCGTTTGACCGCCCCGAGGACCTGGAGGGCGTGCCCCTGCTGCGCAGCCCGCTGGAGCCTTGGCGCACCTGGTTTGCCGCCACCGGCCTCGACTGGGCCGAGCCCAGCGAGGGCTCGCAGTTCAACGACATCGGCCTGATGTGCGACGGCGCCGCTGCCGGCATGGGCGTGGCGCTGGTGCGCCTGAAGCTGGGTGCGCCCTGGCTGGAAAACGGCACCCTGGTACGCCTGTTCGCGCACGACGCGCCCAGCCCCCACGCGCACTATCTGTGCTGGCGCACGGGCACCATGGACCGGTGGGAATGCGCGGCGTTCGCCGAGTGGCTGCGAAAAACCATGGCGTAGTAGAGACATCCCCCTGAGTCGCCTTGGGCGCCCTCCCCCTTCTCTCGGCTGCGCCGGGAAG